>JALSSE010000130.1 GCA_026984415.1 Hydrogenothermaceae bacterium
TATATAAAGAACAATAATCGCTATAGCAAAAGCCCCACCCATATCTCTAAACGTTTCATAAGTAACCTGCCATTCACCATCCCACTTAATAAAGTATCTGTCAACAAAAGTTGGAGTAGAAGTATAAACCTGTTTTAATCCTTTTCCATCTGGAGTTTCTATATTTTTAATTTCATCCTGTAAATCTAAAATTGGATAAACAGGAGAACCAATAGAATCATCAACGTTTGCAATAACATAAACTACTTCCTGAAGATTTTTTCTGTAGATATCTTTTTGTGTATTTCTTTCATCAACAAAAACTAAACTTCTTAAAGGTATCAAACTTCCCTGAGGTGTTAAAACCTTCATAGAAAGTATATTATCTAAAGAATCTCTAAACTTTTCAGATAGTCTAACTACAACTTCAACAGGGTAAAGATTATCTTTACTATGTACATAACCAATTGGGTCTTCACCAACAGCAAGTCTTAAGGTTTTTACAAGCATATCCTCTGTAAAGCCGTATCTTTTAGCCATTCTACTGTTAATTCTAATCTGGTATTCCCTTTGTGGATGGTTATCATAGATACCAATATCAACTATACCCGGTGTATTTTCAAGTATTCTTCTAATCTCATAAGCAACTAATAAACTACCTTCGTGATTTGGACTATAAACCTCAATAACAAGTGGAGATAATGTTGGTGGACCTGGAGGTGGCTCTACAATAGCAACATATTTAGCACCTAACGAATTTGCAATTTCAGCAATTCGTGGTCTTATTCTTTCAGCTATTTCATGACTCTGGGCTGCCCTTTCGTGTTTATTGATAAGGTTAATTTTTATCATTGAAAGGTTTCTTCCATATCTGAAGTAGTAATGTCTAACCAATCCATTAAAATCAAATGGTGCAGGTACACCTACATACATAACATAGTTTTCAACTTCATCTACAGTCTTAATATAAGAAACTATTTCTTTAGTAACCAAATAGGTATTTTGTAATGTTGTTCCTTCAGGCATATCTAAAACAACAAATATTTCACTTTTATTATCGTAAGGTAATGTTTTAACTAATACAAACCTTGCTACAAGTAACCATATGGAAATAAGGAATAAGAATCCAGTAAAGCCTAAAAATAACCATCTTTTTAATCTGCTTTCAAAAAGAGGCATATAAATTTTTTCCATTATCGCGGCTAAAAATCCAGCTCTTGTTGCTTCTTCCTTTGCATGTTCTTCAGGGGTTTCATGGTCTTTTGCCATTAGTTTCAATGCAAGATACGGAGTCAGTATAAATGCAGCGAGCATTGAAAAGAACATAGCAACAGAGGCATTTACAGGAATTGGCTCCATATAAGGACCCATTAATCCAGAAACAAATGCCATTGGCATTAAAGCAACAACAACCGCAAATGTAGCAAGGATTGTTGGATTACCAACTTCGTCTGTTGCAATAATGGCAGCTTCTTCTGGAGGAAGTTTTCTCATAGAGAACCATCTATGTATATTTTCAAGTACAACAATAGAGTTATCAACAAGGATACCAATGGAGAATATAAGTGCAAATAAAGTAACCCTGTTTAATGTGTATCCGTATAGTTCACTCCAGAATAACGCAATCGCCAGGGTAACAGGAATTGTAACTGCAACAATTAAAGATTCTTTCCATCCTAACGTAACAGCTATAAGTAAAACGACAGAAAAAGTAGCAATAAGTAAATGCTCTATAAGTTCGTTTGCTTTTTCTGTAGCTGTTTCTCCATAGTTTCTTGTAATTTTAATATGAACATCAGAAGGGATAACCTCTCCTTCCATCTCTTTTAATTTTTCTTTTACTTTTTCTGCAATAATAACTGCATTACTTCCCTTTTTCTTCGCAATAGCAACCGTGACTGCATTGTAAAGGTGGTCAGGAGATGCTTCTCCCTGTGGTCCAAAACCAAATTGAACGTAACTGTTTGGTTCCCCTTCACCTTCTACTATAGTAGCTATATCTTTCAAAGAAATAGGTTTGTTGTTATAAACAGTAACAATAAGATTTTCTAAATCTCTTTTGGTTTTAAAGAATTTACCACTTCTCAGTTTGTATCTATAGTTTGTTTTGTCAAACTCTCCAGCAACCATAGAAACGTTTGCAGTTTCAATAGCCTGAACCAATTGTGGTAGTAAGATGTGATAAACGTTCAGCTTAGAAGGGTTAAAATAGATTGTAAATTCTTTAGGCTTTGAACCAATTATATGGGTTTCAGAAATATTAGTCAGCCTTTTTATTTCATCTTCAACGACTTCAGCAACTCTCCTAATTTCATAGGATGTATATTTTTCACTATAAAGGGTTAATGCCAGTACAGGAACATCATCAATTGAACGCTCCTTTATTATAGGGTTCATTGCCCCTTTAGGCATTCTGTGGTATTCAGACATAACTTTACTGTAAGTTCTAACAAGTGCATACTCAGGGTCTGTATTAACGTAGTATCTTACTGTTACAATACCAACTCCATCCCCAGCATAAGAGTAAACATACTCAACTCCAGGGATTTCCCACATCAATTTTTCTAAAGGTTTTGTAATAAATTTATTAACTTCATCTGGTTCATTACCAGGGTAAGGAACCATAATATCAATTAATGGAACTACAATTTGAGGGTCTTCTTCCCTTGGTGTAGTCATAACAGCAAATACACCAAGTAGTATTGATGTAACTGCTAAAATAGGTGTTAATTTTGATTTTATAAATGCCTTTGCAATTTTACCTGCTGTTCCTAATTTCATTTACATTATCCTCCCAGCTTACATCCGTCACATGCTCTTTCTACATCACCAACAACAATGATGTCACCATCTTCTAATCCGGAAATAACTTCTACTTCATTTCCGTAATCATCTCCGAGTTTTACATATGAAAGATGCAGTACATTATCTGCTCCCACTTTGTATACTGCTTTTAACTGGTTCCATTCTACTAATGCAGATTTAGGAATAATGATTTTTTCCCTACCTTCAATACTCAAATTAAGAACACCATACATTCCAGAAGATAATCCTTTAATTCTTGGAAGTGCCACTTTTATACTGAAACTTCTGTTTTGCGGGTCAATATTTGGATTAAGTTCTATAATTTTTCCTCTTATTGTTCTTCCTACGTTCACTATATAAACTGTTACCTCCTGACCTAAATGAACCCATCTTAATAAAGACTCGTCTAATTGTGAGTAGTAAACTAATTCTTTATTACCAATTACAAACACAGGATAACCAGGAGGAACCATATCTCCAACATCTTTTAATTTTTTAAGAACATAACCATCAAAAGGAGCTTTAATTAAAGTCCAGCTTAACATAATATTTAAAAGGTTTAATTGTGCTTTAACTTGTTTTTCTTTTGCATCTAACTGTTTTAATTTTGCCTCAACCATTTCTAACTGGGATTTAGCCCCAATCATTTTTGTTTCAATCTCTTCAAATTGTTGTTTTGAAATTGAGTTTTGAAGATACAAG
>JALSSE010000131.1 GCA_026984415.1 Hydrogenothermaceae bacterium
AAATTAAAAAGAGGTTAAGTTAATGGAAAACAACATCTTGGTAACAGGTGGTGCTGGTTTTATTGGTGCAAATCTTGCCCTAAAATTACAGGAAATTTATCCAAACAGTAAAATTTTAGTTTTAGATGATTTTTCAAGTGCAAACTTTAAAAATTTAAGGAAATTTAAAGGGGAAGTCCTTTCCTGTGATGTTTCTACAGACGAGATTTTCTTTAAAGTAGAAGATTTTCACCCAAAACTGATTTTTCACCTTGCTTCAATAACTGACACAACCGTTACAGACCAGGAACTTATGATGAGAAAAAATGTAGATGGATTTAAAAATATATTAGAAATAGCCTACGATAACGAAGCAACCCTTGTTTACGCTTCATCTGCCTCTGTTTATGGAAATGTAAAAGAACACGTACCTTTAAAAGAAGACAGGGAAAAACACCCTGAAAACGTTTACGCATTTTCAAAATACGTTATGGATAACATAGCTTTAGATTATTCAGAGCAAACTGGATTAAAAGCCGTTGGGGTAAGATATTTTAACGTTTACGGTCCCGGTGAAGCCCATAAAGGAAAGTTTGCAAGTATGATATGGCAGTTGTACAAACAGATGAAAGAAGGAAAAAGACCAAGAATATTTAAATGGGGAGAACAAAAAAGGGATTTTGTTTATGTTAAAGATTGTGTTGACTTGACTATAGAAGCCCAAAACGCCCCTAAAACAACTGTTTATAATGTTGGAAGCGGACAACCCCATTCATTTAATGAAGTAATCCAGTATTTAAACGAAGCACTTGGAACAGATTACGAACCAGAATATTTTGACTGTCCTTACGACTTTTATCAGGAGTACACCCACGCAGATATGACAAAAGCAAAAGAAGAATTAGGGTTTGTTCCAAAGTATTCTCTTAAAGATGGAATTAAAGAGTACGTTGATATTGTGGAAGGTAAATTAGATTATCCAATAAAATAAATTAATAATAGAATATAGGAAATTGAGATTTTTAAATGAAAAAAATAGTAATAAAAGTACCTGCAACAACTGCCAATTTAGGAGCCGGTTTTGATACATTAGGACTGGCTCTAAACCTGTACAACCAGTTTGAGATAGAAGAAAGCGACAAAATAGAAATAGAAACAATCCCTGAAAGTGAATATCTCAAAAATCCTGAAAAAAATTTATTTGTACAGGTTCTAAAAACAACATGTGAATATTTAGGAAATGAATTCCACGGTGTAAAAGTTAAACAGATAAATAACGTTCCTGTTGCAAGAGGTTTAGGAAGCAGTGCTACAGCAATAGTTGCAGGAATAATAGCCAGTTTTACAGCAAATAAAAAAGAGCTGACAGACAAAGATTTTTTCAATATTGCATATAAATTTGAACCTCATCCAGACAACCTTGTTCCAGCTTGGAAAGGTGGATTTATAACGGCATTGATAAACGAAGGTAAAACTTATTATAATCATATTTTCTTTCCAGAAGATTTAAAAGCAGTTGTGGTTATTCCAGAGTTTGAGCTTTCAACAGAAGAAGCAAGAAAAGTTCTTCCTGATAAAATACCCCTTTCAGATGGAATTTTTAACGTTCAGAGGGTATCTTTATTTATATCAGCATTACAAAACAGAAGGTATGATTTATTAAAAGTTGCAATGGAAGATAGATTCCACCAGCCTTACAGAAAAAAACTCATTCCAAATTTTGATAAAGTAATACAAAATGCATATAAGGAAGGGGCTTTAGGAGCATCCCTCAGTGGTGCAGGGAGCACTATTTTAGCTTTAACCGACAAAAATTTTGAAAGTATTGGAAAAGCAATGGTAGATGCATTTTCAGAGGTAAACATAAAAAGCCAATACAAAGTTTTAGAAATAGACAAAAAAGGTGCTACACTACAATTTGAATGAAATTAAAATACAGGAGGAAAAATGAAACCAAGAATAGCATTCATAAAAACACCAGATTTAAGAGGATTTTCAGAAAGTATAATTCCAGCTTTTGAAAAATCTCTATCAGGAAGGGGATTTGAAACAAAAGTTTTTGAACCAAAACCTGAAAACATAGAAAACATAGCACAGGAAATAGTAGAATTTAAGCCACTTTTTACATTTGATATAAATTTAGACGGTTTAATATTTGCTGAGAAGGACAATCAAAAACAGCTTCTGTGTGATGTATTAGGAAATATACATGTTAGCTGGTTTATTGATGACCCAATGGTTCACTGGATGAAGCTAAAACCTGCTTTATCTTCAAATCAACTTTTATTCTTAAATATAGACCCTGAACATGCCCAGTGGCTTGCAAGCTTTGGAAAAAATATAGCATTTTTATCTCCGGGAATTCATCCTCAAAATTTTCCTCCACCGCTAACAACAAAAGAGTTTGATATAGCATTTACAGGACCAGTTGTTGACCCTGTAATAATAGAAGATGGATGGAAAGAAAGATTTGATGAAAATTTATACATTTATGCAGTTGAATTAGGAAGACTTGTTTACAGAAACCCAGATATGCCTATAAGGTATGCAGCTTCTTATCTTGCTTCCCAGTTTAATCCCCAATATCAGGAAGGTTTAATGCAGTTCCAAAAAGAAAATGAGGATGGATTTATGGCTTTGCTTGTTGAAGCTGGAGCATATGCTATGCACCTTAGAAGATGGCAAATATTAGAGTCAATTGATGGTTTTCAAATAAATTTAATTGGAAAAGTAGAAGGCGAACTAAAAGAAAATGTTGTGGTTTATGATGATATTATTTCAGAAAAGGATGTTATTCAATTTTTATCAAAAACAAAAATAGCATTGTTAAGCCAACCTCCTTTTATACCATCTGGATTAGGTTTTACAGTATTTGATTCTATGGGGGCAAATGCTTTAACAATGGTAGAAGAAAGATTTTCTGCTAAAACATTTTTCCAACCGGGAAAAGAAGTTATAACCTATCACCCTATGGATTCAATAGAAATTGAAGGAATTTTGGCATACTACCTGGAAGATTTCCCTCAGGAAAGGGAAAATATAGCAGTTGCAGGAAGAGAAAGGGTATTTAGAGACCACACCCTTTACAATAGAGGAGAACTCCTTGCAACACTTTTAGAAAACATAATAAAACAGGCTACTCCAGAAGAAGAACAGGGAGAAAAACCTGAAGAGGAAGGTCTTCCTACTGAAAATTAATTTATAAATTTATCTCTGCTAAAATAGTTTCATAAGGAAAAGATTTATCAAAGAGGTTATTAAAGTGCAAAAGTTTATTTTTGTTACAGGTGGAGTTTTATCATCTTTAGGAAAAGGTGTAACTTCAGCTGGAATTGGTGCAATTCTTGAAGCAATGGGGTATAAAATTACCTTACTAAAATTAGACCCTTATTTAAATATAGACCCGGGAACTATGAACCCTTATCAACACGGAGAAGTTTACGTTACAGAAGATGGGGCAGAGACAGACCTTGATTTAGGACATTACGAAAGGTTTACAAATGTCA
>JALSSE010000132.1 GCA_026984415.1 Hydrogenothermaceae bacterium
TTTCATTTCTAAAACAGTCAGCTGATAAGCAGCATCAATTGCTTCTGGAGTATTTGAATACTTCTGGATAAATTCCTTGTATATTCTCCTTGCAATCTTAACCTTACCTAAGTTGTAATAACTATCTCCAATCCTTAAAATTGCATTTCTTGCTAAAGGATGGTTTCTGTGTTTCTTTATAAATTTCTTAAATTCTTCAATTGCCCTTTCATAATCACCTGTTGCAAAGAAAGAATAAGCGTAAAGATAACCAGCTTTCACGGCGATTTCATCATCACCTTTAGCAAGCCTTTTTAAAAGTCTTCTCCTTGCTTTTATTTTTCCCTTTTCAAGATAAATATAACTCTTTAAAAACAGGCTTTTTCTGTCAACTTTATCTTTTACAAGCTGGTAAGCTGTATCAATATCCCCTGCATTAAATGCACTTACAGCTTTCATATAGTTATCAACAAATGCGTGGTATGCCTTTTTGTATTCACCTTTTTCAAAGTAGTACCATCCTAAAAGGTTTGATGCATAATCAGGGTCGTATGTTTTTAATGCCTTAATTACATTTAAAAGTAACTGGTCTTTTTTAGTTTCAAAGTAAATTTCAGCAAGGTACTTTAAAGCTGTTTCTTTAATCTCTTTTATCTGTGCTTTGTAAAAAGCCTTTTTTAAATATTTTTCTGCAAGTTCATAATTTCCTAAATTCAGAGCTGCAAATGCAGAATAAAGGTAAAATAAAGGGTCATCAATTGTTTTCATAATGTTTAAAGCATATTCGTACTTTCCTGCGTTATAGGCAGTTACGGCTATCTTTTTCTTTAAGAATTCTTTGTATTTTGCAGAGATATTTACAGCTTTTTGTAGATAAGCAAGCCCTTCCTCGTATTTATCAGCATTTGCATATTTTTCAGCTAATTTTAGATATATGTTCTGTGATAAATTTTCATCCCTTGTTTCTAAAATAGCTGCAATTTTTTCAGCTTCTTTCAGCCTATTTTTACGGAGTTCAATTATTCCAATTCCATAAATTGCATAGTTTGAAAGTTTATCAACCTTACCAAATTTTTCTATGTATTTTTTGAAAAATCTTTCAGCTTCAAAATAATCACCAAGTCCCAGATAATCAAAACCTGCAATTAAGATAAGATGTTTTTTGTAAGGTGAACCTTCTTTGTAATTTAAAGCGTACTGTAAAGATTTATCGTAATGTTTTTTGTAAAGCTCAATATACGCCTTTGTATATTCACAGTAAGAAACTGTATTAACTTCTAAATTGTGGCAGTTTACTTTTTTTAAGATTGTGTAAGCCCTGTCTTTATTTCCTGTTAGAATATCAAGAACACCTTTCCAAAAATAATAATCATTAGAATGCTCTGGAGTATAAATTTCACCAAAGTATTTCCTTGCATTAACAACATCTTTTGTCCTCAAACTCATAATTACTGCACCGAGACAGCTTTCACTTTTTAAATCAAATGCACCTTTGTACTCACACGCCATAGAAAAATAAATCTTTGATTTGTCCTCATCTCCGATGTTGTAATAAATTAAACCTAATAAGTACCTTCCAATTGCGGCTTCTTTTGATTTTGGGAATTCGTCAATCAACTTTTTAAGTTTTGCTTCTGCAAATATGTACTTTTGCTTGAAAAAATAATCAATAGCATCTGCTAAAAGGGCTTTTTTCTTCTGGAAAACACCACCAAAAACAGTTTTTGGTTTTTTTATTGTTCCAACTGGTGGAGGAACATCGTAAGGTGGGTATGGTGGAATTTCCTGAGATACCAATATTATGCTTATTTTCTGTTCAAACTTTATCGTTTTAGGTGGGAGAAGTTTTGGCCTTTCCTCTTTCTTTATGTTTGTAATCTCAATAGGAAATGTCACTTCTGGAACTTTTATCTGAGATACAAGAGCTTTTGCACTGAATGAAATAATTAGTAAGAATAAAAATATCCTATTTAGCAATTTCTAAAACCTCTTTTGCAATATTTATATCTTTTTTAATCTGTTTTTTTAACATCTCAACATCAGGAAATTTTTTCTCTTCCCTTAAAAATTTTAAAAAAATTACCTGTAAGTAATCATCTTCTATTTTTTCTTCTACAGGTTCTAACAAGTGGGCTTCAATAAAAGTTTTTTCACCATCAACAGTTGGCCTATTACCATAATTAATAACTGCTGGAAACTTTTTATTTTTAATTATAACATATCCAGCGTATACACCTTTTTTTAAGCAAAAATCCTCTGGTGGTTCTATATTAATGGTTGGAAACCCTATTTTTCTTCCTCTTTTATCTCCTTCAACAACTTTTCCGTAAATAAAAAACTGCCTTCCTAAATATTTTGAAGCTTTTTCAACATTACCTTCCTTTAAAAACTGTCTGATTATTGTACTGCTTATTCTTTTTCCTGATTTTTTTATAGGTGGAATTACTACTATTTTAAGGTTGTGTTTTTCTGCAAAACTCTTTGCAAAACTGATGTCCCCTTCCTTTTTATAACCAAATTTCCAGTCGTGACCAACAACAAGCTTTCTACATTTAACCTTCTCTGTAAGGTATTTCAAAAATTCTTCAGGACTTTTTTTATAAAAATTTTCATCAAACTTTATAACCAAAAGGTAATCAATTCCTTCTTTTGTTAATAGAAAGTTCCTTGTTTCTATATTTGTAATATTGCAGTGGGAGCTATCCTTTTTTAAAACTTTTTTTGGGTGGGGATAAAATGTTATCACTACAGATTTTTTGTGTGATTTTTTTGCCTCTTCTTTTAATATATGTAAAATCTCTTTATGACCTTTGTGAAATCCATCAAAATTTCCAATTGTACATACAACGTCTTCAGATAAAGGTAAATCCTTCTCGTATATAATTTTTGTCATTTTCAGGTGAACCTTCTGACTCCACTTTGATTTATAGAAATCTTTTAACTGCTTCTTGAATTACAGAATAACTAAAACCTCTATTCTTTAAAAATTTTACTACATTTGGATAGTTTTTTTCTTTTTTAAATTTTTTCTGGAGTAAATTAAGGGCTGCTTCCAATTCTTCTTCATACGAAAAATCCAAATCTTTTATTCCTTTCCTGTAAAGTTTTGATTTTAATTTTAAAAAACTTTCCCCTTTTTCAATTGAAAGCTCTTTATAACGTTCTAAAAGCTTTTCATCATCTAAATAACCTTCTTCTTTTAGATATTTGATTACTTCATCAACTTCACTTTCTGAAAACCTTTTCTGGATGAGTTTTCTTTTAAGTTCTTCTGAAAAGTAATCCCTTCTTGATAGTAATTTGAATGCTTCTGATTTTATGTTCAACTAACCACCGAAATTAAAGAAATCTTCCCCAATTTCTCCTGAGGAAATGCCCTTAATTTTAAGTATTAAGTCAGATGGATTTGATGCATTACTTACTGCATCTTCATAGGATATATAACCTTCATTGTAAAGGTTTAGTATTGACTGGTCAAATGTTTGCATTCCGTAC
>JALSSE010000133.1 GCA_026984415.1 Hydrogenothermaceae bacterium
ACTTCTTTTGAAACATCATTGACGTATTTTATCACTTCTTCTTTGTGGGGAATTGTTATATTTACACCTTTTATATTTAGTGCCCTTAAACTTTTTACTGATAATTCAAGATTTTCTGGTTTTACTTCAAAAGGTACGTAAATACCATTTATTTTTGATTTTTGAAAAAATAGAGTTTGAAATGTAGGGGATTTTGAGTGTTTTACAGGGTATCCAAATATACCGTAAACATCTGTTGAACCGTCTAATTTACAGTTTAATTCCATTATTTCAGTTCAAATTTGTTCTGGCCGATTCTAACTGTTTTTACCCACGGTAACGAATGTTGAATAGTGTAAATTATAAGGTCTTTCATTGTCATGTCAGATACAGGACAGTAAATACATGTACCTAACAATCTTAAATAAACTTCGTTACCTTCTACTTTTACAAGTTCAATATCACCTTCATCAGCCATTAAAGCCGGTCTAATCTTATTTAAGATTTCCTCAACTTCTTTTTCTCTGTTTTCGTGTGATAACTGTACCATTTTCAAAACCTCTATACTTAATTTTCTTCTAAAGAGGAAATTTTTTCAACAAGCTCTTCTAAAAGTTTTTCTTTTTCTTCATAAGGAAGATTAAGCACATTACATGCACCCTGAATGCTTAATCTTTTTAAAGCAATTTCCTCTAACTCTTCATCATAAAAATATTTAAAATATTTTTTCAAAATCTCCTCTGTTTCAGGATAATCTTCCAATAAATGAAAGATTTTTACATCTTCATTTATTTTCATTCTGCTTTCTTCCTCACATAGAATATTAAAATTCCATCTTCTTCTTTATGTCCTAAATATTCGTTTCCTGTAGTTTCGCACCATGCAGGTACATCTTGCAGGGCACCTTCATCATCAGCTAAAAGCTCTACAACCTGTCCCGGTTCAGCCTTTTTTATAACTTTAGCAAGCTCTGTTATTGGAATAGGGCAGTATGTTCCTGTTGCATCGTGTACAATGTCTGGTTTAATTTCTTCTAAATTTGCCATTTAAATCCTCCAGTTTTCAAGTAGTTCTTCTTCAATTTTATGTCCTAAAATTATGCCTTCTTTTCCTTCAGGACTATGATATTTTACATCAATTTTTCCGTCCTGTGTTTTACTGTACCTTGCTATAAGATTTGCTATATCCTGTATTTCTTCTTCTGTTAATTCTCTATTTTCAACAGGTCTTGCTAAAGCTACGGCACCTTTTCCAATAGGCTCAAAAAACCAGTAGTTATCTTTTATTCCCCTTACAAAATTTCCTTCACCTTCGTTTCTTGTCACAATAACTTTTGTTTTTGTTGGTAGTCTGAAATGTCTTCCTATTGTGAGTAGGTATAATTCATCTCTTGTAATTGTATTTTCAATTGATATTACTTCCTTGTATTTTCTTGCGTAGTTTTCATCTGTTAGATAGCAACAACCACCTGCTGGCTGTTCATACTCATCTATTCCCAATTCTTTTGCAAGTTGAATTTGTCTTTTTCTACTTCTTCCTACAATTCCTTCTAATTTTTCTCTGTCAACCCATCCTTCTTTTTCAGGTATGGTTATTGGAAGCTTTTTAGCTGATAGTGGTTTTAAAATAAGTCCTTCTAATCCAGCTTCTTTTTCTATAATTTTCATTGCATGTAAATGTTGACTCATAGGTCTTTGTCCTAAAACTTCACCTGAAATGATAAAGTCTGCTCCAATTTCTTCCATTATTTCTTTTGCTTTTTTAAACATGTAGGCACGGCAGTCAATACATGGATTTATATTTTTTCCATAGCCGTATTTTGGATTTGTGATAACTTCAAAGTAGTTTTCTGATATGTCAACTATTTCTAATGGAAATTTGTATTTTGCTGCTAATTTTAATGCAGGATTCATATAATGGGAGCCGTCTTCTTTCTTTTCCCCTCTTCTCCTTTTTGTTTCAGTTATACAAAACCCTGTATAAAAATGAACAGCTAAAACATCTATTCCTTGATTTTGGATGAGCTTGATAGCTAAAGTACTATCAAGCCCACCTGAGTATAGTGCTACTGCTTTTTTTTTCATTTATTACCCTATATGTTCTAAATCTACTGCTTCTTCTTCCTCTTCTTCTATACAGTCAGGGATTTTGTTTGCTTCTTCAACTCTACCCTGTTTTAAAAGGTAGTCTCTGATAGCAACGTGTAATGTTTCAAGTCCTAAGTTAGTACAGTGTATTTTTTGTGAAGGCAATCCACCTAATTCTTCAAAAATTTCTTTGTATGTTAGGTTTAAAGCGTAGTCAATAGGTTTTCCTTTTACCATTTCAGTGAGGATAGAAGACACTGCAATTGCAGAACCGCAACCGAATGTTTTGAATTTAACATCTTCTATAACATCGTTTTCTTTGTTTACTTTTATAGTAAATAACATTGCATCACCACAAGATGGGTTTCCGCATTGTCCATATCCATCAGGATTTGGTAATTCTCCCAAATTTCTTGGATTCATAAAGTGGTCCATCACTTTTTCTGTATATTCAAACATTGTAAAACCTCCTAAGGTTATTTAATCTTGAGTCTAATTTAAACTTTAGGTAGTGTTTACTCAATGAGTTTTATCATATAGAAATTATTGCTTTACAAATTTTTACCCTTTACTTTTATAGAAATAATTTTTGGAGATGATAAAATGAAAGTTTTTATTGTTTTCATTGTATTTTTATTTTTTAGCTGTAGTGGTTTAAAAACAAAAACAGAATTAAAAGGCAAAAGGATATGTAAGGAGTTTCGTCCTTATGCAGTTGCTTCTTTTTCAGATGAAAATGTAGGAATTTTCCCTTTCTGTGATAGGTTTGTAGTTATAAAGGCTAAAAAAGAGAGAGAAGGAATTAACGCAGAATATAAATGGATATCGGAAAATTTCCCAGGATATAAAAGATTAAAACAAACATTAGCTATTTGTGATGAATATCTTATAGACCTTATAGTAATTAAACTTCCAAACGGGGATTTAAAGAATATGTGTTTTGATATATCTTCATTTTTTGGAAAGTGGTAGAGGATTATCCTACCACTTTGTAATTTTTATTTTGTATGACTTCCATTATTTTTTGTGAAATCTGTTCCGGGAGAAGACCTAAATCTTTTTCTAACAAGTTAACTTTCCCATGTTCAATAAATTTGTCTGGAATTCCAAACCTTATTAAATTGTTATTGAACTGGTTATCCATAATAAATTCAGCAACTCCACTACCAAAACCACCATTTAAAGCCCCATCTTCAAGGGTTACTATGTACTGATGTGTTTGTAGGATTTCTTTAAGCATTTTTTCATCCATAGGCTTAATAAATCTTGCATTTATTACAGTTGGGCTAAATCCTTTTGCCTTCAGTTCTTTTTTAACTTCTAAAGCCCTCTGGACGTATCTTCCAACTCCTAAAATTGCTATATCTCTTCCTTCGTGGAGTTTTTCCCATGTCCCAACTTCTATTTTTTCAAATCCTTTTGTCTCAACACCTAAAGCATTTCCCCTTGGATATCTTACAGCAAATGGTTTTCCTGTCTCCAATCCTGTATAAATTAGGTTTCTCAGTTCCTGTTCATCTTTTGGAGCTGAAATTATTATGTTTGGAACTGTTCTTAAATAAGATATATCAAATACTCCGTGGTGGGTTGGTCCATCATCTCCAACAAGTCCAGCCCTGTCTATTCCAAAGACAACAGGAAGTTCCTGTAATGCTATATCATGAATTACCTGGTCATAAGCCCTCTGTAAAAATGTTGAGTAGTAAGCTACTACAGGTTTCATACCTTCTGCAGCTAAACCACCTGCAAACGTTGCTGCGTGTTGTTCTGCAATTCCAACATCAAAAAACCTTTCAGGGAATTTTTCTGCAAATTTTACAAGTCCAGAACCTTCTTTCATTGCTGGGGTTATTGCCACTATTTTTTTATCTTTTTCAGCCAGTTCTACAAGTGCATCTCCAAATACATTGCTCCATTTAGGCGGTTGATTTAATTTTTTTATAGGTGTTCCTGTGATTTTGTCAAATGGAGACATTCCGTGGTAAGAAATAGGGTTATCTTCTGCTGGTTTGTACCCTTTTCCTTTTTGTGTTATCACATGGATAAGGATAGGTCCCCTCATTTTTTTCACATTTTCAAGAGTTTGCTCAAGGTCAAAAAGGTTGTGTCCATCTATTGTTCCAACATAAGTAAAACCTAATTCTTCAAATATTATTCCTGGGGCAAAAAGACCCTTCGCGTACTCTTCAATTTTCCTGAGAACTTTTACGCCAGATTCTCCAAATATTTTTAAAGATGCTTCTTTTAGAGCCTGTCTTGGTTTCTGGAATACCTGTTTAGTAATTATTTTGTTAAAGTAAGTGTAAATAGCCCCAACATTTGATGAAATAGACATCTGATTATCATTCAGTATTACTATAAATTTTGATGGGTCAAGCCACCCTGCATTATTTAAACCTTCAAAAGCTTCTCCTGCTGTCATTGCCCCATCGCCAATTACTGCAATAGTGTATCCTTCTTTTTTTAGAAGGTCTTTTGCTACTCTAAAACCAAGGGCTGCAGAAATTGATGTTGAGCTATGACCAGCTCCAAAAGGGTCATATTTACTTTCTTTTCTTTTTGTAAAGCCAGATAAACCTTTGTACTGTCTTAAGGTTTTAAACTGTTCTTTTCTTCCAGTTAATATTTTATAAGGGTATGCCTGATGACCTACATCCCATATAATTCTATCTTCTTCAGGGTCAAAAGCCATAAGTAAGGCGATTGTTAGTTCTACAACTCCTAATGAAGGTCCAATGTGTCCACCATTTTTTGATGTTACATCAATAATGTATGTCCTGATATCCTCTGCAAGTTCTGATATTTCTTCTTTTGATAATTTTTTCAGGTCTTTGTAATCATTTATTTTATTAAGAATTTTTAATTCTTTCATTTTAATACCTTCTTTTTTGAATATTATAATATGTTAGGAAGGAGCTTTTAAGTTTATAATATATAACATTGTACTTAAATGTCTATAAAATGTGGAGTAGAAGTTTGGATATTAATTTAGAAAAATTAAAATTTGATGAAAGAGGTTTAATTCCAGTTATTACCCAGAGCTATTACACAGGAAAGGTTTTAATGCAGGCGTATGCTAACAAAGAAGCTATAAAAAAAACAGTTGAAACTGGATATGCTACGTATTTTTCCCGTTCAAGAAATGAAATCTGGATAAAAGGTGAAACTTCAGGAAATAAACAAAAAGTTGTTGATATAAAAATTGATTGTGATGAGGATAGTATTATTTATCTTGTTAAAGATTATGGGGTTGCCTGCCATACAGGAGAGGAAAGCTGTTTTTATAGGGATTTAGATTTTAAAGAAACAGGTATTCCTCCAGCTTTTGAAATATTCCATGCCCTTTACAGTAAGATAGAGGAAAGAAAAGAAAAAATGCCAGAAGGGTCTTATGTTGCCTCTCTTTTTAAAAAAGGGAGTGATAAAATCATTCAAAAGGTTGGAGAAGAAGCGGTAGAAACTGTTATAGCTTTAAAAAATAAAGATAAAGACGAAATAGTTTATGAAACTTCAGACCTTATATTCCATTTGATAATTGCTCTTGTTGATTCAGGGATAAAAATTGAAGATATTCAAGATGAGCTTTTAAAAAGATATAAGTGAAAAAAATGGAAAAAGTAAATATAGAAGATTTAAGGAAATCGTATTATGCAATGTCAGATGAAATAAGATTAAAAATACTGAAACTTCTGACAGAATATAATGAATTGTGTGTATGCCAACTAATTCCTGTTTTTAAAATCTCCCAGCCAAATTTATCATTTCACCTGAGAATTTTAAGGGATTCAAATCTTGTGAAAAGTGATAAAAGGGGAAAATGGGTATATTACTCTTTGAATAAAGAGAATAAAATACTTTTGGCGAATATTGAATTTATAAAAAATATTGAAATGGATGAAATTCCAACAGATTTATCCTGTATAACTTAATTTATTCAATAATTTTAACAATAATAGCTTCACCGGGGCAGTCTTCAGCAGCTTCAATAGCTTTTTCTGCCAACTCTCCTTCTAAAATTGCTCCATTCCCTCCTAATTCATCTTTAACTTTTGAAATTTCGTCTCCTCTATCTTCAAATATTTCTGGATATAAATCATAACAGTTTCCACATCCTGTGCATAAATCCTCATCTACAGATACTTTTACTTTCATTTAATTCCTCCAATTGTTTCACTTTGTATTACAATCGTTAATATATTTGTTGTTATATAAATGTCAATAATATATATTTCACAAGTAATTAGCTCTTTGTATTATAATCTTAAATATTTTTGTTAGAATTAAGTAATGAAAATAAAATTGGAGGTAAAAATATGCCAGTAGAAGAAGGACAGAAAGCACCTGACTTTTGTTTAGAAGGATTAACACCGGAAGGGGAAGAAAAAGAAATTTGTTTAAAAGACCTTTTAAAAGAAGGTAAATATATAGTTTTATACTTTTATCCGAAAGACAACACTCCCGGATGTACTACGGAAGCCTGTGATTTCAGAGATAATTTAAACAGAATTGGAGACAAGGCAGTAGTTGCTGGAGTGAGTCCAGATAGTATTCAAAGCCACAAGAAATTTAAAGAAAAATACAATCTTAACTTTTACCTTTTATCAGACCCAGAGAAGAAAGTTCTTGAAGCCTATGATGCTTATGGTGAAAAAAAGATGTACGGAAAAACAACTGTTGGGGTTATCCGTTCAACTTACATAATAGCTCCAGATGGAACTATTGTTAAAAAATGGAGAAATGTAAAAGCAAAAGGTCATGTTGATAAAGTAATTGCAGAACTTGAAAAATTAAATAGTTAAAAATAAGTGGGAATATTCCACTTTCCGTACAGGAATTTTAATGAACAGGAGAAATTTAATAAAATCTTTACTGACTGGATTTGGATTTTCTCTTTTTGGATGTGGTACTGGAGGGGGAAATAACGAAGAACCTTCTACTGAAAAAACAGAACAGATTTTCCCCCAATCTATTGCTTCTGGAGACCCAACTCCATATGGAATAACATTATGGACGAGGATAAACCCTGAATTTGTTAATGAAAAAGAAGTAAAATATCAGATTTCAACAGATAAAGAATTTAAAGATATTGTAGTTGAAGGTTTTGAGGAAATAAACACAGATGGAAATAGTATAGTTAAAGTTTTTATTGAAAATGAACTTGAACCGTGGAGAACATACTATTACAGATTTATTTATAGAGGAACAAAAAGCAAAACAGGAAAATTTAAAACCCTTCCAGAACAAGAGCAGGATATTCAAAATGTAAGCTTTGTTTATATGTCCTGTCAGGATTACGTTAATGGTTATTTTACATCTTATCCACACGTAGTAAATGAAGATATAGACTTTGTTGTATGGCTTGGGGATTATATTTACGAAACAGCTGAATACTCTTCTACTTCAGTTAGAGAAATAAATTTACCAAGTGGAAAAGATAAAGCACAAGGGTTAGAAGATTACTACTACCTTTACAACACTTACAAATCAGATAAAAATCTTCAGCTTTTACATGAGAATTTTGCTTTTATTCCAGTTTGGGATGACCATGAATATGCAAATGACTGTTATGGATACCATGCCCCAGACCATAATTTTAAAAACGATGAAAATAAACTTAAAAAGTTGAGATTAGAAGCTACAAAAGCATGGTATGAAAATTTACCTGTAAATGTTCCTTATAATCCAGATGGACAGGATATTTACAATATACAGATTTACCGCTCTTTTAAATATGGAAAATTAATAGAATTGATTTTAACAGATGAACGTTTATACAGAAGTTCCCATCCCTGCGGAGAAGACCAATTTACAGAAAGGTATTTAGTGGAAGGTTGTGGAGAAGAGAAAGATTCAGATAGAACGATGCTTGGAAAAAATCAAAGGAACTGGTTTTTAAACAAAGTAGAGAGTTCTAATTCAGAGTGGGTGTTCTGGGGAAACCCGGTAATGATGATGAAATTTAAAATAGATAAGTACTACCTTACTTTTGATGACTGGGATGGTTATCAGTACGAAAGAAAACTAATTTTACAAAAAATAAAAAGTTTGAAAGATGAAAATAAATTAAAAAATTTTGTAGTTTTAACTGGGGATTTACATTCGTTTGTTGTTGGAAAACTATCTTCAGATTTTAAAAGTGATGCGATTGCAGAAGAATTTGTTGTAGGTTCTGTTTCTTCATCAAATCTTTCTGAAATTTTAAGTGATGTTTACAACAATCCAATATTAGACTTTGAAGATGCTGCTAAACTTTTCAACAAACACATAGAGTATATAAATTCCCACGACCACGGATATGCACTTGTTAAAGTCAATAAATTTTACACTAAAATAACATTCAAAAAGGTTGAAACTATTAAAGAAGATACATCAGATATTAAGGAGCTGAAAAGTTTTATAGTGTATAATGGTAATCCATAAATATATAAGTTATAATTCTATATATTATTAGAATAACTATGGAAAATTTAAAAAATTATTTAAAAATCTTAAAAGAAATAGGTGTAGAAGAAATAATTCTTCCAGAAGGAAATACGGAAATGTCTGAAAATAAAGGGTTATCTTTAGAGGAAAAACAAAAAATATTCCAGAAATTAAACAAAATTGTTCAGGAATGTAAAAAATGCGATTTACACCTTAACAGAAAACAGGCAGTTTTAGGAGAAGGTAATTTAGAAGCAAAACTTATGTTTGTTGGTGAAGCTCCGGGAGCTGATGAAGATAGATTAGGAAGACCTTTTGTAGGTAGAGCAGGGAAATTATTAACTTCTCTTATTGAAAAAGCAGGACATAAAAGGGAAGAATTTTACATATCAAACATTTGTAAATGTAGACCTCCAAACAACAGAACACCTCTACCTGATGAAATGGAAGCCTGTTTTCCCTATTTAGAACAGCAAATAGAAGTAATAAATCCTAAAGTTTTATGTCTATTAGGGGCTACTGCCTGTTATGGATTTTTAAAAAGACCTGTAAAAATAACAAAAGAAAGGGGAACCGTTATAAACTGGAAAGATAAACTTCTTGTTTTGACTTATCACCCTGCTTACGCCTTAAGAAATCTCAGTGCAGTTGATATTTTATTTGAGGACATAAAGAAAGCTATAGAACTGGCATACTCTGATTAAACAGGAGAAACCTGTATGGATTATAAAAAACTTGCCCTTGATATTTTTAAATCAGCTGTAAATTCCGTCCTTCCAGAAAATCTTATAAAAACTAACCTTAAATATAAAAACAACCAGTTGATAGTTGAAAATGATATTTATGAAATTGAAAATTTTTACGTTTTTGGAAGTGGAAAAGCTTCTGTGAAAATGGCAAAGGCTATTGAAGAAATCCTGTTGGATAAAATTTTAGATGGTCTGGTAGTTTGTAATTACACAGATAAATTAAAAAAAATCAAAGTAATGGAAGGTTCTCACCCTGTTCCTACTGAAAAGAGTATTAAAGCAGGAGAAACCCTTTTAGATAAAATCTCAAATTTAAAAGAAGATGACTTTTTTGTTTATCTTTTATCTGGTGGTAGCTCAGCTTTAATTGAAAAACCTATTCCTCCAATAACTTTAAGTGATTTACAAAAAACAACTGAAATTTTATTAAAACACAGTGTTCCTATTGAAGAAATAAATGTTATAAGGAAGCACATATCATTAATAAAAGGTGGAAGATTAGGAGAATCAACAAAGGCAAAAGGTGTTGTTCTTGTTATTTCTGATGTAATTGGAGATGATTTAGAAACAATAGGTTCGGCTCCACTATATTTTGACAGGTCAACTTATAAAGATGCTTACGAAATTTTAAAAAAATACAACATATTAGAAAAAATTCCTGAAACAGTAAGAAAGGTTATAGAGGAAGGTTTAGAAGGAAAGATAAAAGACACTCCAAAACAACCTAATCCAAATATAAAACATTACATAATCGGAAATAACTTTAAAGCTCTCAAATCTGCAAAAGAAAAGGCAGAAGAGTCTGGAATTAAGGCTTATATAATGACTTCACAACTTAAAGGAGAAGCAAAAGAAGTAGCAAAAGCTATTATTTCTATAGGTAAAGAAATTGAAAAAACCAAAAATCCATTTTCTCCTGATGTCTGTCTTCTCTTTGGTGGAGAAACAACAGTAACAGTTAAAGGAAATGGGAAAGGTGGAAGAAATCAAGAAATGACTTTATCAGCTTTACAGGAAATAAAAGAAGACAAAAATTTAGTTTTTTTAAGTGGTGGTACAGATGGAATAGATGGTAATTCTGATGCAGCAGGAGCAGTAGCAGATTACAAAACATATCTAAAATCAAAAGAGCTAAATCTTAAAATTGATGACTATTTGAAAAATAACGATTCTTATAATTTTTTTAAAAAAACAGGAGATTTAATAATTACAGGAAAAACAGGAACTAACGTTATGGATATAACAATATTGATTGTTAAAGGAGATTAATGATGGTTTTTATGGTTCCAAAAAGAAGATTTTCAACAGCTTTAAGAGAAAGCACAAGAAGAGAAATTGAAAGGATTGGTGAAGTTGATATAGTAGTTGGGATACCCAGTTATTTCAGTGAAACAAGTATTGGTTATGTAATGGAAACAATAGCAAAAGGGCTTGATAAATATTTTAGAGAGTGTAGGTCTTTAATTTACGTATCAGAAGGTTGTTCAACAGATGATACAAGAGAAATAGCAAACTCAGTAGATTTAAGTGATTACAATGTTTCAAAAATAGTGGCAACATACAGAGGACTTCCGGGGAAAGGGACAGCTTTAAGGGCAGTTTTTGAGGCAGCAGAATTTTTAAGGGCTGATGCTATTGCTGTATTTGATTCAGATTTAAAATCTATAACACCAGAATGGATAAAAAATATGATATCCCCTGTTTATAAAGGCTATGATTTTGTAGCTCCGTATTACAACAGGTATAAATTTGATGCAACAATCACAAATACAATTGCTTACAATCTTACAAGGGCTTTATATGGGAAAAGAATAAGACAACCAATTGGTGGTGATTTTGCCATTTCTCCAAGACTTGTAAAACACTTTTTAGACCAGGATGTGTGGGAAACAGATGTTGCTAAGTTTGGAATTGATATATGGATGACAACAAATGCTATGATGTGTGGATGTAATATGTGTCAGGCAAGATTAGGAGCTAAAATTCATGGAGAAAAAGACCCAGCAGAAGATTTAAGTGCAATGTTTAGAGAAGTTGTTGGAACAATATACAATCTTATGGAACAGTATGAAGATTTCTGGAAAGGAATAGAACATTCAGAGGAAGTGCCAATAGTTGGAAAAGATATAGGCATAGAACCAGAGCCTTTTGCAATAAGTCAGGAACCTTTGATTGAATACTTTAGAATAGGATACAAAAACTTTTCTGGAGTATGGGAAGATATTTTAGAAGAAGAAGATTATAAATTTATAGATGAATTAATGAAAATAGAAAAAAAAGAAGATATTAAAGTTCCAATAGAATGGTGGGTAAGGGTTGTTTATAGATATGCTTCCGCATTCCATGCTACACCAATGCAAAAGTATAAATTATTAAATACAATGGTTCCCCTGTATAATATAAGGGTTGCATCATTGATAAATGAGCTTATAGATAAAACAACTGAAGAATCAGAGGAATATTTTGAGAAACAGGCTCAGGTTTTTGAAGATATGAAAGGTTATTTAATAGAAATATGGTAAGGGGAGAAGGTTATGGCTGATTTTTTTCAAAATGGAGTTATTACAACTCTTCAAAAGTTAAAAGACAGAAGTATTGATGACATTGAAAATGAGTTAAGACAGTTTTCACAAAAGAGAAATAGAAAAATAGTTCTTTTACTTCCTGCTCTTTATTCAGAATTTGAAGGTCCTGCAATGCCTAAAATAATTGAAGAGCTTAAGAAAGTAGATTACCTTTACAAAATAGTTTTGTCTCTTGACAGGGCAGATGAAGAACAGTTTAAAAAAGTAAAAAAAATAATGTCAGAACTTCCATCAGAAGTAAAGATTGTATGGCATGATGGTCCCAGATTACAGAAACTCTATTCTGAACTGAAAAGAAAAGGTTTCTGGGTGGATATTCCAGGTAAAGGTCGTTCTGTATGGATGACATTAGGTTATATACTTGCTGATACACAGGCTTACGCAATAGCATTACACGATTGTGATATTGTTAACTATAAAAGAGAACTCCTTGCAAGATTAGTATATCCTGTCGTCCATCCTGCACTTGATTTTGAATTCAGTAAAGGATATTACGCAAGGGTAACAAACAAACTTTACGGTAGAGTTACAAGGTTGTTTTACACTCCTTTAATAAGGGCTTTACACAAGATATTAGGACAGAACGATTTTTTAGAATACCTTGATAGTTTCAGGTATGCCCTTTCAGGGGAATTTGCATTTATACGAAGTCTTGCAAGGGGTATAAGAATATCACCAACGTGGGGTTTAGAAGTTTCTTTACTTAGTGAGGTTTACCAGAATACTTCTGTAAATAGAATATGTCAGGTTGAAGTTATGGAAACTTACGAACACAAACACCAGACTTTAAAAAAAGAAAATCCCCATGAAGGTTTGATTAAAATGGCTGCTGATATTTCTAAAGCACTATTTAGGGTTATGAGTCAGGATGGGATAGTTATGTCAGACTCTTTTTTTAGAACTTTATTAACTACCTATTTACAGGAAGCGAGAATTGCAATTGAAAAGTATAATGCCCTTTCTTTAATAAACGGTCTTGATTACGACAGGCACAGTGAAATTGAAGGGGTTGAAGCATTTGTGGAAGCTTTAAGACTTGCCCAGAAAGATTTTACAGAAGACCCAATTGGTGTACCAATGTTGTCAGCTTGGGTTAGAATAAGGGCTGCAATGCCAGAAATATCAGAAAGGTTTATCAAATGTGTTGAAATAGACAACCAGTAAAATGAAAATTTTTATAACAGGTTCAACAGGTTTTGTAGGAAGGTATATTGCAAATGAATTGTGTAAAGAGCATTACCTCTATCTTCCAGTAAGGAATTTTGATAAAGCCCAGAGGGTTTTAAAGTGTAAAAAAAATATTGAATTAATTCCTTTTCTTGAAGATATGACTCCTTATCTAAAAAGGATAAAACCAGATATTGTAATAAATCTTTTAGGAATTTTAATTGAAGATAGGAAAAAAGGAATAACCTTTGAAAAAGTCCACTTTGATTATACAAAAAATCTTGTAGATGGTAGTAAAGAATTCCAGATTAAACATTTTATCCAGATGTCTGCATTAGGGGCAGATGAAAACTCAAAAAGCAGATATTTCCAGACAAAAGGAAAGGCTGAAAAATATTTAATAAGTTCTGGTTTAAAATATACAATTTTTAGACCTTCCATAATTTTAGGAAAAGAACAAAAACTTTTTGAAGATTTTAAAAAATTTGCAAAATTCACCCCTGTTTTCCTTGCCCCTTCTGATGCTAAAGTTCAGCCTGTAAATATATACGATGTAAGAGACTGTTTTGTAAAAGCAGTTGAAAAAACACCAGAAGAAATTTTTGAACTTTGCGGAGATAAGATTATATCTTTCAAAGAATTATTTAAATTTGCTCTAAGTTATATTAATAGAAAAAGACTTGTTATTGGAGTTCCAAAAAGATTTTTTTACTTTTTATCAGCAATTCCAAATCCATTCATAAATAGAGAGCAGTACTATATGATGGTGAAAGATAATGTGTGTAGCGGAAAATATAGAGGAGTTAAAGATATATTAGGGGAAATCAGAAATCCTTTTAATTTTTAAAAATTCACATAAATTCTTTCAAAAATGTCTAAAGGGATAAAATGTTTACAAAAGATTTTACACCTCTTGCAGAGAGACTAAGACCAAAAAAATTAAATCAGATTATAGGTCAAAAAGATATACTATCAGAAGGAAAACCTCTTTATGAAATGATAAAAAGTGATAATCTTACCTCAATTATTTTGTGGGGTGCACCGGGAACAGGAAAAACAACTATTGCAAAAGTTATTGCAAATGAAATAGACGCTGATTTTTTTGAGCTAAATGCAATTTCTTCAGGGGTAAAAGAAGTCAGGGAAATAATAAAAAAAGCAGAAGAAAACAAAGGGTTATTCAAAAAAAGAACTATCCTTTTTATAGATGAAATTCACAGATTTAACAAATCACAGCAGGATGCCCTTCTACACGCAGTTGAAAAGGGTTTAATAACTCTTATTGGTGCAACAACAGAAAACCCTTCATTTGAGATAAATTCTCCTTTACTATCACGGTGTCAGGTTTTCACATTAAATAAACTCACAGATGAAGATTTAAATCAAATACTGGAAAGGGCTTTAAAAGAGGATATCTATCTATCAAAGCTTGAAATAGAGATAGAAGACAAAGAACTACTTTTTTCACTTTCAGATGGTGATGCAAGGGTAATGCTTAACAGATTTGAAATAATGGTAAATTTATCAAGAAATTCAGGAAATAAAGTATTTATCTCTTCTGAAACAATAAAAGAAGTTTTCCAGAAAACAAATCTACAGTACGATAAAAATGGAGATGAACATTACAACCTTATTTCTGCATTTATAAAAAGTGTAAGGGGAAGTGACCCTGATGCTGCTGTTTATTATCTTGCAAGGATGTTAGAAGCAGGTGAAGACCCAAAATTTATTGCAAGAAGATTAATAATTTTAGCAAGTGAGGATATTGGAAATGCAGAGCCTTATGCTTTAACCCTTGCAACAAGCTGTTTTAATGCGATTGATGTTGTAGGAATGCCAGAAAGCAGGATTATTCTTTCACAGGTTGCAACTTATTTAGCCAGCTGTCCAAAAAGCAATGCTTCTTATTTAGCAATAGAAAAAGCCGTTGAAGATGTTAAAAAATTTGGTAGTATTCCAGTCCCTTTACATTTAAGAAATGCTCCTACAAAGTTAATGAAAAATTTAGGTTATGGAAAAGATTATAAATACAGCCATAACTATGATAATCACTTTGTTAAACAAAACTACCTTCCTGAAAAATTAAAAGGTAAGATATACTATCGTCCAACAAAAATTGGAAGAGAGAAAGTTTTGAAAGAAAGGCTTGTTGAGTTATGGAAAGATTTCAAAAAATATTAATGGGGTAAAGTGATGATTTCATTTATTGCTTCATTTTTAACAGCATTAATACTAACAGTTGGAAGTGTTCCTCCATTTATTGAGTTGTCAAAAGATGAAGGCAAACTTGTAAACGGCGGTAAGTTTTCAACAGAAATGATTAAAAACAAAGTATATCTTGTTTTATATGTTGACCCTGATGTAAGAAATAAAAATGATAAATTTGTAAATAAAATAAAAGAGCAAAATTTTGATAAATCAAAGTTTGGTTCAATAGTTATTATAAATATGTCTGCTACATGGCTTCCAAATTTTGTTCTTAATAAAATTTTAAAGAAAAAACAGAAAGAATTTCCAGATACTATTTATGTAAAAGATTTTAAAAAGGTTTTTGTAAAAAAATGGGGATTAAAAGATGATGACTACAATGTTTTACTTTTTGACAAGAACGGAAAACTTCTTTTTTATAAATCAGGAAAATTGACAGATAAAGATACAGAAAAAGTTATTTCTTTGGTAAAGGAGAATTTAAAATAGTTTTCCTATTTTTCTAAAGCCGAAAATGT
>JALSSE010000134.1 GCA_026984415.1 Hydrogenothermaceae bacterium
AATAGAAAAATGCTTAGTGATATTCCAGTTTTTGGTACCAAGTACCACTATAAAGGTTCTTTAGAAATATTAGGAGAAAACATAACAGGAAATAACGCTTATGAAAAAATCAGTAATCTTTCAAAAGTGGCAATAAACCATCCAGAAAGTTTAGATAATCTTCCAGTAATGATAATAAAAGGACTTGCTGATGAAAATTTAACAGATAAAAAAATAAAAGTAATAAGGGATAGCTGGAAGAAGATGAACCCTAAAAATCTACTTGAATTTCTAAGAGGATATGCGATTTCAAAAACTTTCCACAGTCCTGATAGGATTAAATACTTAAGCAGTATAGATAGAAATGTCCTGATTTCAAATTTACTTACACTAAACAACGAAGAAAGTTATTTAGAGTTTTATAAAACAAGAAATTACATAAGAAACGAAGGGGTAATCCTGTTTCAGCCTACCCATAAAGTTTTTGGTTCACAAACTGGGGAAGAAGCTTCAAAATCTGCCCTTGTATTTAAAGAAGCTTATAACAGAAGTGTACAAAGATTCTGGGAATTTGCCAGAGCTTACGATTGTGTAAAAGAGCCTGACAGCTGGAGATGTGTAAGAGATGAAAATGGAAACAGAATTATTACATGGGAAAAAGAATGGGAAAAGGTTCTGCCTAAAGATGAAAATGGAAATTATAACGTAAAACTGATAGCTGAATGGCTGTGGAACAGATTTATTGCAGATGGACTTAAACATTTTGGAACATTAGAGAGGGCACAGGTATATTCCCTTTTAGCAAAAGGTAAAGACTTTTCATATCTTGTGGATAAAAATAATCCTTTTAGAGCTTACACATCTGAAGAAATTGAAAGCAATCCTGATTTACAACAACTATTAAACCAATTGGCAAATACAAATTTAGAAATAGAAAGTGAAAATGTTAACAAAAGATTAAGAGAAAAAGAAAAAATAGGGCTTGCAGTAGCATTTATTGTGGCAACTCCTTATATGTTTGCCCAGGAGGGAAGATAATTATGAATAGAAGAGACTTTTTAAAAACAGCTTTACTATCAGGTCTTTATTTTGGAACAGGAATTAATTTAAAAAACTTAAATTTTAATCAGGCAAATGCTTTTCCTGTAAATGACAAAAGGGTACTGGTAAATCTTTTACTGCCGGGGGGCCCAGATTTAAGGTATTTATTCGTACCTGAATTTGATTCAGACCCAAGGAGTTATGGCTTTAATTACTGGGAAGGAAAATCCAGAGCCCATAAGATAGAAAATACAATTCCAGCATGGGAAAACAGATGGAATGAGTATTTACATGTAAAAGAAGGAAATCTTGTATTTGGTATAAATCCAAACGCCGACTGGTTGTATGAACAGTATTTAAAAGGAAATGTAGCCATCATCAATAATGTAAAATTTTCAGAATCAAGAAATCACCCCTATTCACAGATGGTAGTCCAGACAGGAGATTATAACACAGACCCAAACAATCCAAATAGAGATGGTTGGGGTGGAAGATTAGCAAAATCAATTAACGGTAATGTTGTTTCTCTAACCCAGAACGCAAATCTTTTTTGCAATGCCCCAGCATCTGACGGTTCTAAAGGGTTTGATGACAGCATAGTAGTACAAGCAGGCAATATGAGAAATATGTCTTTATACACACCACCAGAATTACGGAAAAATCCATCAGCTTCAAATGATAGAGCCTCTATTGCAAGGGCTTTACAGACATACTATCAGGCAAAAAGACAGGAAATGAGAAAGGATTCTATTTACTACAGGTTTGTAGAACATGAAAGAAAAATAAGAGAATTTGGTGAGATAATAAACCAGAGATTAAAAAATATCCCTATTCCTGAGGAATTTAACTATCTTTTATCAAAAGATAGCCCATTACATACAAAAAATATAGCCTTACAGACAAGAAATTTATACGACGCTTTTGCATGCTCAGACCTTATAAATATGAGAGTAGCTTCAATGTCTTTTGGTCATTGGGATTCCCACAGAAACCAAAAAGAGATGTTAGATACAAACTTAAGTGATTTATTCGGTAAAGGAAAAGCTTTTGATACTTTATTTAAAGTTTTAAAAAGAGATATGCCCGATGCTTATAAAAATATGGTTATTGTAATTTACGGTGAGTTTGGAAGACAGCTACGTTCAAATGGAGATTATGGAACAGACCACGGAAGAGGAAGCAGTATCATCGTAATAGGAGAAAATGTGAACGGTGGAATATACGGAGAAATGTTCCCAGAGGAAGAAATT
>JALSSE010000135.1 GCA_026984415.1 Hydrogenothermaceae bacterium
TAGAAGTTTAAACGAATAAAGGGGAATTTATATGACTTATTTAGTAGCTGCAAACTGGAAAATGAACAAAACTGTTGGAGAAACATTAGAATATTTAGAGATTTTTTTACCTTCTGTTGAAGATTTAACAAATATAGATATTATGATTGCCCCACCTTTTACTGCCCTTGCTTCTGCTTCATTAAAATTAGAAAAATCAAATGTAAAATTAGGTGCACAAAATATGCATTTTGCAGAAAAAGGAGCTTTCACAGGTGAAATTTCACCAGTTATGCTGACAGAATTGGATGTTAACTATGTTATATTAGGACACTCCGAAAGAAGACATATTTTTGGAGAAAAGGATAAACTGATAAATCAAAAAATGATTTCAGCTGTTGAGCATGGAATAAGACCTATTCTGTGTGTTGGTGAAACATTAGAAGAAAGGGAGCTTGGGAAAACATTAAATGTTGTTGAAAATCAGATTAGGTCTGGTCTTGCTGGAATAGAAAAAGACCTTGTTTATATAGATATTGCATATGAACCTGTATGGGCTATAGGAACTGGTAAAACTGCCACACCAGAACAGGCTCAGGAAGTTCACAGGTTTATAAGGTCTTTAATTAATGAAATTTCAAAAGGAAACGATGAAAAAACAAGAATACTTTACGGTGGAAGTGTTAACGAAACAAATGCAAGAAACTTAATTAAAGAAGATAATATTGACGGATTTTTAGTTGGAACTGCAAGTCTTGACCCTAAAAAGTTTTATAAAATTGTAACAGAAGTAATGGAGGTTTAAATTTGGAATTCATTTATACTTTTTTAACTATTTTACTTGTAATAGATTCTATACTACTTATAGTTATCATTCTTATGCAGAAAACAAAAGGTGCTGAAATAGGAGCTGTGTTTGGTTCTGGAGCAGCTGCTGCTGTATTGGGAGCAGGTGCTGCAAACATATTAACAAAACTTACATACTGGATTGGTGGAATATTCCTTGCGTTAGTATTTACACTGACATTTTTACACCACAAAATTATGACTTCTAAAACAGTTGTAGAATCAATTCCTATTGAAACACAACAGTCTGTTCCTGTTGAAAACAAACAGGAGACAGATAAGCAACCTGAAAAGCCATCAAAACAGGAAAGTCAGCCAAAAGCAGAAACTAAATAAGAATAATACCTTTTATTGAGTGCATAATTCCGTTATAACAGACTAAATTTGCAGTTTCCATTTTATAATCATTTACTTTAGCAGTTAATGAAGAAGATTCAGTTATAGGGGTTTCAAAATTATTTAGTATATTACAGTGAACGTCTATGCCGATTTCTTTGTTATTTAACGTAAAAACCTTTTCTAAATTTGCTAAATCTAAAAGTGTAAGTTCTTCTTTTACAATATGATTCTCTATTATCTCTTTTGCCTTTTCCTTATCTTCAAGGGCACTATTTAAATATTTAATCTGCTCCGAATTAAGAAAGTCTAACGTATCTTCTGTTGGAATAAAAAGAGTAATCTGAACCATTTCAGGAAGTATTTCATCATATCCTGAAACATGGATAAGTTGAAAAAATTGTGGTAAAAATACACCTTCTTTTATTCTGTCAAGAATGGATGGTAAATTTTCTGGTAAATTTGGGATATTCATTTTAAACACTCCATAAAATTATTTCCTATAATTATATTAGAATTTTGTAAACATATTATTTTTTTATTAAAATATCTGTATAAAGATTTGAGGTAAATATGAGTTTATTAGACAATCAGATACAGGCTATTAAAGAAATTTACAGAGAATTAGAAAAGAGAAAAACAAAAATACAACCAGTTATTATTGGTAAATTTGCCCTTTCTGTATATACGCAGGGTTTATATCCAGCAAATATAATATCTTTCCTTTATCCTGATATTCCATTACTTCAAAAAGTATTATCAGATTTAGGATATAAAAATGAAGGAGATTTCTGGACAAAAGATGAAATAGTAATTGAAATCAGCAAAAATTTTGAACTGATAACAGGAAAATTTAATCAGATTTATGCAGACGGAGATTTTGTAATAAATGTAATTTCCCTTGAAGATTTATTGATTGATATGATGAACGAATGTGTAGCAGGTGATGACCTTGTTTGTGATATTATAAAAATGTTAATAAAGTCTTATAAAAAATCACTGGATTTTCATTATATATTCCAGAATTTAAAGAATAAAATGGCAGTTATAAAATTTAAAGAATTTAAACAACTTTAAAGGGGCTGAAAATGGGGAACATTAAAATTGGAATGGATTTAAACAGCTTTATTTTAGAACAGGGTAGAGAAAAAGGTTCTACAGGGGCTTTATCATTAGCTTTAATGGCAATAGAAGCTGCAACAAAAAGAATCACCGCCCATGTTAGAAGGGCTGGACTTTCAGATATTATAGGAAAGGCTGGTTCAATTAACGTTCAGGGGGAAGAAGTTCAAAAATTAGATGTAATTTCAAATGATATTATGATTGAACACCTTTCAAAATGTGGACAGTTTTACGCCCTTGCTTCTGAAGAATTAGATGAACCGATATTTCCTGAAGAAGGCAAAAATGGAAAATATATTATTGCCTTTGACCCGTTAGATGGTTCTTCAAACATTGATGTGAATGTTAGTATTGGAACAATATTTTCAATCCACAAAAAAGTAGATGGAACAGAAGAAGACTTCTTACAGGAAGGGTACAAACAGGTAGCTGCTGGTTATGTAATATACGGTTCATCTACAATGATGGTTTACTCAACAGGAAATGGCGTTAACGGATTTACATTAGACCCTTCTGTTGGAATGTACCTTCTTTCACACCCAGACATTAAATTACCAGAAAAAGGAAAAATATACTCACTAAACGAGTCAAATTACAAAAAATGGATAAAACCTTTACAGGACTATACAGATAAACTTAAAGAAGAAGGATACACAGCAAGGTACATTGGTTCTATGGTTGCAGATGTTCACAGGACATTAATAAAAGGTGGTATGTTTGGTTATCCTGCTGACTCAAAGAACAAAAAAGGAAAATTAAGACTTTTATACGAAGCATCTCCAATGGCATTCCTTATTGAACAGGCAGGAGGAAAAGCAACAACAGGAGAGGAAGATATACTTAAAATAAAACCAGAAGACATTCATCAAAGGGTTCCTGTATTCTTAGGAAGTAATTATGAAATAAATTTATTGTTAAATTATTTAAACGGATAATAAAGGAGCTTTATGGAATTTTTAATAGTAGCAATTGGCGGAGCATTAGGAGCTTTATCCAGATATTTGACTGTTACTACTGTTGCAAAAGTATTTGGTACAGCTTTTCCATATGGTACATTAGTCGTAAATACATTAGGTTCTTTTATTCTTGTATTTTTTGTAATACTGACAATTGAAAAACTGACAATTGACCCAATATGGAGGTTGTTTTTTGCAGTTGGATTT
>JALSSE010000136.1 GCA_026984415.1 Hydrogenothermaceae bacterium
ATACGTATGTTATTGCTGCTGTTAATGTTGTCTTACCATGGTCTACGTGTCCTATTGTCCCCACGTTTAAGTGCTCTTTCTCTCTGACAAATTTTTCTCTTGCCATCTTCTCGTTTAACCTCCTAAAATTTACAGATATTTATTTCCAAGCCTCAATATAAGCCCAAGACGGGACTTGAACCCGCGACCTCACCCTTACCAAGGGTGTGCTCTACCGACTGAGCTACCTGGGCTTAACCTTAAAAAGACAATATACTCCATTCATATTTCCATTAAGCTATATATTTTAACAAAAGAAAAAACAAAAATCAAACTTTTGGTGATATTTAAATGGAGCGGGAGACGGGACTCGAACCCGCGACCATCTGCTTGGAAGGCAGATGCTCTACCAACTGAGCTACTCCCGCCTAACTGGTGGAGGAGGCAGGATTCGAACCTGCGAAGGCTTTCGCCAGGAGATTTACAGTCTCCCGCCATTGGCCAGACTAGGCGACTCCTCCATATTCCCTTGATTTGAAAAGAGCTGGCGGTGGGACTTGAACCCACGGCCTGGTGATTACAAATCACCTGCTCTGCCAACTGAGCTACGCCAGCCTAAACAAATTGAGAAAAGTATTTAATCATAAAATATTCTTACTGTCAACACTTTTTAGTTTGAAATTTCAACATCTGTCAATATAATATTAAATACTAAAATTTCAAGTGGAGAATTTATCAATGAAAATAATATACATTCATGGTTTCAATTCCGCAGGCTATGGAGAAAAAATCAATCATCTAAGGAAGGCTTTTGGAGATGAAAATGTTATAACACCTACTTTACCTCCAAACCCTGAAAAAGCTATAAAACTTTTAGAATATCTTGTTGAAAAAATGAAAGATGATAATCTTTACTTAGTTGGAACTTCTTTAGGTGGATTTTATGCAGTTTATTTAACCAACAAGTACGGTGTTCCATCTATTATCATCAATCCATCAACTAAACCATGGGAAAGTTTAAAAGACGAAGTAGGAACACAGACAAATTACAAAACCAATGAAACATATGAGTTTAGAAAGGAATACTTAAAATTTTTAAAAGAAATGGAAGTCCCAAAAAAAGAATTGGAAAATTTAAAAGATAAAATTTTTGTTTATTTAGATGAAAATGATGAACTTTTAGATAGCCACGAAACCGCTGAGTATTTTAAAGATTTTTATGTAAAAATGTATCCTGATGGAAACCACAGATTTGCACACATGAAAGAATTGATTGAAGATATGAAAAATAATATACTTGTGAAAACAAAATAAATAATGGAGGATTAAGATGTCTAAAGACAAAAGAAAGAAAGTTGGGGAAGTTGCACCTGAATTTCACCTGTTTGATGCGGATAATAGGAAAGTTAGTTTGATGGATTTATTGGGGGGTAACAATTATGTACTTCTTTATTTTATCTCAACAGAAGAAAGAAGTAGATGTGATAGAAGTGGATGTCCTTTAAAAGAGAATTTAGAAAAATTAATGGATTTAGGTGTAACACCAGTAGTTATTGACCCAGACCCAGTAGAAGAACATAAAAGATTTGTACATGACCATAATATCAAATTTCCAGTTTTAAGTGACCCGACTATGGAAACAATAAAGGGGTATGGAGTTTATGAAAAAGTTAATGTTAATGGTATAGAAAAAGAAAAGGTTGTAAGTACTGTTTTTCTTATAAATCCAGAAGGAAGAATAGTGGCAGTATGGGAACCAAAAGTAATAGAAGAATCTATTGATGATATAATTAATGTAATCAGAAAATTAAAAGGCATATAGGAGGATTTTAATGTTTGGTGGTATAGGAATACCTGAGCTTTTATTAATTTTTGGAATACTTGTTTTACTATTTGGGGCTAAAAAACTACCTGAAATTGGAAGAGGACTTGGTGAAGGAATTAGAAGTTTTAAATCTTCTGTAAGCGGTGAAAATGAAGATGAAGAAAAAGTTGTACCTACTAAAGAGATTGAAGCTGAAAGTTCTAAAAAGGTAGAAGATAAAAAAGATATTAAAGAAGAGAAGAAAGAAGAAGTTAAAGCTTAAACATAAAAGGGGGGATTATCCCCCTTCAGTTATTAATCCGCTTCTCCTATTTCTTCTATATCAGGGGTACAGTCAAATACATTTCCACAATGCGGGCATACATAACATTCTCTTGGCTCTTTATCTTCATCTACAATTTCTTCTCCAAATGCAACCCAACCACATTTAGGACAGATTTTCGCTCCCTGAACTAATGTCCCATCAGCATACTCTATTAATTTTTTATCATCCATATAGAGGAAATTACCTTCTTTATCTGTAACAAATTCCCCATCAAATGCACGGATTGGCAATTCATAGTTATGGTCAACTGCGTATTTTACAGCATCAGAGATATCATCAAACTCTTTTATTGGTTCGTTAGAAACTGCATTGTAAACAACTGCTTTGCCTTCAACTTCTTTAATATACACTCTCATTTTAATTCCCCCTTATTTCACGTTTAATATATAATCTGCCAAAGCATTTAGCTCATCTTCAGACATCTGTTTTGTAATTGATATCTGTGGTTTCATCATTGTATATCTTGCTGGGTCAACAATTGCTGGATGTTTTCCTCTTAAGAATTGAATTAAACTATCTTTATCTCCATTGTATTTTTTGGCAATTTTAGATAAAGCTGGTCCAACAGTATCTAAATTTTCCTTATGGCAAACTGTACATCCTTTTGATGAGAATAATTTTCTTCCATCTATTTTTTGAGCTGGTTTATTTTCTTGCATTTGAGGAGCTTCCTGTCCTTCTGTAGCAGGCATTTTTTCTGATATCTCTTCTTTGGCTTTTTCTACAACCTCTTCAGCTTTTTTTTCTGTTTCCTTAACTTCAGATTCTGCCTTTTCCTGTACTGTCTCTTTTTCTTCTGGAGCTTTTTCTTCAACTTTCGGAGCTTCCTCTTTTACTGTTTCTTCTGCTTTTTGTTCCATTTTTTCTGGAACTTCTTTTGTTTCTTCAGGCTTTTGAACCTGCTCTGTAGTTTCTGGAGCTTTTGTTTCTTCTGCTGGTTTTTCTTTTTTCCCTTCACACGCCACAAGGAAAGTAGACATTAGAGCTGCTGCTGCAAGTAGAGACATCTTCTTCATGAATGGCTCCTCCTTTTTTATATTTTTATTGCAATTTTCTAATTTTAAAAATAAGTAATATTGTTATTATATCAATTTTTTCTTATAAAATAATTTTAAACAACTCTATTCCTTTCTTTTCCTTCTAAAAAAGCTTCAATATTTCTAACTATTTCGTTAACCAACCTTTCTCTTGCTTCAAAACTTGTCCATGCAATATGAGGTGTAATTAACAATCTATCTTTATTTTTTATTTTTAATAATGGGTTTTCCGAATCAATTGGTTCCTTTTCTAAAACGTCTAATCCA
>JALSSE010000137.1 GCA_026984415.1 Hydrogenothermaceae bacterium
AACGCTGGATTATATACAGGAAAAGGAACAGAAGGTGGAGACAGTGGAAGTTCTATAGGATGTAATATGGCAGTAGTTGGAAACTCTTTACCTGTTTACCTTTTAGTACCACTAATTCTCTGGTTTAGAAGATTTATAAGAAGGGATTAATCCTGTTTATCGGGATTTTTCCCTTAAAAATACAAAACAGAAAAAGGCAATAGTTGCAGAACCAAGAAGTAAAAATATATGAACAAATAAAGAAGAAATTAAAGCATTTTCTTTATCAACTCCCATAAGATAAAGAATTCCTGCAAATCCTGCCTCGTATGTTCCTATTCCTGCAACACCGTGGATAGGAAGTATTGTTGTCAAATCTCCTGCTGAAGCTGCAACAAAAGACTCCATAAATGTAAGTTTTACAGAATGGGGAAGAACAAAGTAAAAACCTGTAAATTTAAAAACAAAAGTTATGAATGACAATCCATAAAGAACAAAAAGATTTTTTAAAGATAAAACATTCTCATTAAATTTCTGAACTTTTTCATGTTTTATAAAAGAAATAAAAAATTTCAAAATATAAAAGCTAAAAGGCATAAGTATAAAAACAGGAAGAGCTAAATACCACCAACCTTTATAAAGTAAAAAAGAGGTTAAAAAAACAGAAGCAAGGGCAATGGCATCAAAAATCCTCACTGTAAAAAAACTCAAAGTCGTTTCTCCCATATCTACATTTTCTTTTTTTAGCATATAAAAGAAAGAAAGCTCACCTGTCCTGAATGGAAGAAAAATATTAAAAACTGTGTTAAAAGAAGTTATTTTAAAAAGTTTTTTAAAGTCCTGAACCTGTAAGGTTAACTTCCATCTGTAAGCCCTTGTTAAATAGCTTAAAACGTAAAAAAAGAAAGCAATTGCCAGTGAAAAAATACTTATTTCTGTAAAAAACTGGGCAAGTTTATCAAAACCTACTACTACATAAAAAAGGTATATAAAACCTAAACTTATTCCTACAGAAACAAAAAGTTCAAAAACTTTTATAAGGTTTTTTTTCAAGTTGTTTCCTGTTTTAGTTCTTCTTTACTTTCTTGATGTTCTAACTCGCATATTTCTGGAGGCTGTTCATTTTTCTCAATTTCTTCTATGTTGTCGTGGGTTATAATTTCTTTAATTATGTAAGGTCTTTTTCCCTGTGATTCGTAATAAGTCCTTGTTATCAACTCTGCTGTTATTCCAGTTGAAATAAGAATAATTCCTGTCAGTATAAATAAAACAGCAAACATAAGTAATGGTCTTTGACCGATGTCATGTCCCATAAGTTTTATTATTACAAGGTAAAGGAGCATTATAAATCCAATAGAAGCAAGGACAAGTCCTGTTCCACCAAAAACCCTTAAAGGTTTTGTCCTGTAATCTAATAAAAATTTCACTAAAAATAAATCTAATATAACTTTAAAAGTCCTTGAAATTCCGTATTTTGATTTTCCGTACATTCTCGGATGGTGTTTAACAGGGATTTCTGTAACTTTTGCTCCCAGTGGTTTTGCAAGGGCTGGCAAAAACCTGTGCATTTCACCGTAAAAATCTAACTCTTTTGCTATTTCTGCTTTATACGCCTTTAAAGAACATCCGTAATCGTGTAAATGTACTCCTGTAACCTTTGAAATTAACCAGTTTGCTATCCTTGAAGGTAAAGTTCTGCTGATAAAAGAATCTTTTCTATCTTTTCTCCATCCACTTACAATATCGTATCCTTCTTCTAACTTTTCTAAAAGTTTTGGTATGTCTTCAGGGTCATTTTGTAAATCACCGTCCATAGTTACAATAATATCTCCCCTTGCAACTTCAAAACCTGCGGACATTGCAGCAGTCTGTCCGTAGTTTCTTCTGAAGTTAACCCCAACTACATGTGGGTCTTTTTTAACAAGCTCTTTAATTATCTCCCATGACCTGTCAGAGCTACCATCATTTACAAAAATTATTTCATAGCTCCTCGTACACTTTGAAAGTGCTTTTTTCAATCTATCGTATAAAATAGGTAGATTTTCTTCTTCATTATAAATAGGTATACTTACAGAAAGTTCTACTTTTTCCTGTCTGTCCTTGTTCTGTAAAATTTCCTTTATTTTTTTGTTCATCCGTTTTACAACCTCGTAATTTTTATTATTCCGTTAAAACCTAACGGTTTTAAATTGTTTTTTATATAATTGGAAGCTTCTATATAGCTTTTAAAATAACCAATTATAACAAGAAAATATTTACTATTATCAATTTCCTTCTCAACAATTTCGTTGTCAATACCATTTAGCTTTAGTTTGTCGGCAAATTGGGAGGCATTTTCTTTTTTTGTAAATATGCCCACCTGAATATAAAATCTTATTTCACCTTTTGAAAACTCTGTTTTTTCTTCAGGTTTTTGTTCAATAGGTTTTTCAACTGATTTTTCTGTGGAAATTTTAGGCTCTTTTTTTATTTTTTCAACTTTCCTATGGACTTTGTAAGGATATTTTTTTTCTAAAGATAAATACTGGAGCAGTTTTTTTGATTCTCTTTTTATAAATGGATTTCCTGTAGATGTTCTGTATGCTTTTTTAAGGTATTTTTTAGCCAGTTCGTAATTTTCAAGCCCGTAATAGCTTCTTCCTAATCCAAAATATATTTCAGGAGTTTCAAATCCAAGGTTTAAAGCTTTTAGAAAAACCTGTTTTGCTTCTTCAAATCTTCCTTCCTTTAAATAGAAATTTCCTAAAGATATATAAGCAGGTAAAAACATAGATTTGTATCGGATTGCCCTTTTTAAATATTCTTCATATTTGTCTTTGTATCCTAACCTTTTATAAACAAGGGCTAAATTGTAGTATGCTTTTTCTTTTGCAGAATATCTCTCAAATGAGAGGGCTTTTTTGAAATATTTTACTGCTTCTGTGTATTTTCCTTCTTTTGCAAGTAAAACACCTAAATTTGTGTATGCTTCAGCTTTTTTTGGATTAAGTTCAATAGCCTTTTTAAAGTAATCTTTAGCTTTTTCATCTTCCCCAACCATACTGTATGCAATACCTAATGCTATCTTTATATCTGGGTTTTTAGGTGCTTTTTCTTCTGCTTTTAGTAAATTTTCTATTGCATTAGAGTTATCTCCAGAATTCAGATATGACAGCCCAACATTGTAGTAATAATCAGCATCAGGAGTTTTTTTATGAACCTTTTGTTTTGTAGCACAGCTTGAAATTAAAATTACTGAAATAAGGAAAATACCTGTTTTAGTTAAAAGTCGCTTTATTGTCATCAATTTTTAAATTTAACTCCTCAATTTTTCTATGTATTGTATTTCTGTGTATTCCTAAATATTTTGCAGATTCAGATATATTTCCTTTCGTATGTTTTAAAACTTCTTTAATAATTATTGTTTCGGCATCTTCCATTAATTTAATATAAATATTTTT
>JALSSE010000138.1 GCA_026984415.1 Hydrogenothermaceae bacterium
TCCTTCTTCAACAGTGTAAACAAATGTTTTATTTTTAAACAGTTGTACTGCCTGTTCTGGCAACATATAGCCAATTTTTTTGTCGTAATTTATAACTGCCACTGCATACATATTTGGTCTTAAATTAACGGCATCAGTTATTAATGTTTTTATTGTGGCCATACTGTTCTGGTCAAATTTTGGAGAAGTATAAACAACTTTTGAATTAAATGTTCCGTAATCTTTTACCTCTATTTTTACCTGTTTCCCTTTATGTATAAATTTAAACAATCTCTGTGGAACTTTAAAAACAGCTTTCATCTCTTCTGTTGAAACAATATTAAATGTCTTTGTGTTTGGAGTTACATAATCTCCAATGGATACGTATTTTTTATTAACAAATCCAGTGAACGGTGATGTTAGAAATGTATCTTTTAAATTTTTTTTCAAATTTTCCAATTCTGCTTCAAGGGATTTTAATTTATTTAAAAGTGTTTCGTATGATGTTTTTGCTGATAAAAATTCTTCTTCACTTATTAGGTTTTTTTCAAAAAGTAGTTTTCTCTTTTCAAAGAATGATTTTTTTTCTTCTAACTGGGCTTTTGTGCTTTCTATCTGGGCTTCTTTTGCTTTTATCTGGTTTTGATACTGGGTTGTTTCTATCTGGGCAAGAACCTGTCCTTTTTTAACAAAGTCCCCTTCTTCTGTATTTATTTTTATAATTTTTCCTGATATTTCTGGTTTTACATCTATGTCTAAATCGGTTTCTAAATACCCATTGGCTTTGTATGTTTTGAAAAAAGGTTTTTTTTCAGGTTTTACCACTGATACTTCTATTTCTCTTTTTTTGGCTTTATTTTTCACATTTTCATTTTTTCCTTTGGAACAGGAAAATAAGAAAACTGGAATTAAAGCCAGTGCTATTATTTTATTTTTCATTTTTTTCTCCGTCAGTCCTGATTTAGTAATCTTTTTAAATGATTTATGTATCTGTAATATTTGTAAACAGAAGATAAATAGTTAAATCTTGCCTGCTGGTATGAGTTTTCAGCATCTAAAACCTCAAGCTGGTTTCCAATTCCTGCCTTGTACCTTTCAGTAGCCAATTCTAAATTTTCTTTTGACGCTTTAAGATTTTCTTCCATTGCTTCTATCTCATACTTTGCAGCTTCAATATTTTGTAGTGTAGTTTTTATATCTGTTTTTATCTCAATTAATTTATCCTGAAAATTTTTTTCTTCTTTTGTTTTGTCTATTTCTGCCTGCATAATTTTTGCTTTTCTTTTGTTCCCATCGTATATATTCCAGTCAGCTTTTAATGAAAGCCTATAACCTCCTCTAAATGCTTCTTCCTGTGAAGGAAATTTTACGTAGTTGTTGTAAAGATACGAAGCCTGAAAGGAAAGTTTTGGATAGTAATCTGCTTTCTGAACTTTTATATACTGTTTTGCAACTTCTATTTTTTTTGAATATAGTTTTAATGTTGAATTAACATTTTCTAAATTTTTTGGAATTTCTGGAATTTCTATTTCTTTGTACTTCAAACTGTCTTCTATTTTTATTTCTTCATCTATAAGGAGTAATTTTTTTAAGCTCTGGATTGCAGTTGTGTATTCTGCTTCCGCCTGTTTAAGCTGTGCTTTTGCAAGGAAAAATTTAGATTTTGCATTAACAAACTCAATTTTAGGAACAATACCAACCTGATATTTTTCTTTAACAAAATCAAAATAATTTTTCCAGTAATCTAAATTTTCTTTTTTTACATTAACTGCTTCTTTTTTTAATAAAACATCAAGGTAGATATTTTTTGCAGTTTCTACAATTGTGTTTGTAATATCTTCTATGACGAAATTTTGAAGTTCTTTATTTTTCTTTGCATATTTTAAACTTTCTAATACTGTGTAATCAAAAAGATTTTGATTAAGGTTTATTGAAAAGTTATACTGGTTTAAAGGTGTAAAACCAAAAACGTAGTTTTTATCCCATCTTGTGTACTGTCCTGATGCTGTTATGTTTGGATAAATATTTCCTTTTAATTCCCTTACCTGCTGGTTTAATTTTTCCAATTCTAACTTTGATAGTTTGACTTTTGTAGCCCTTTCTTTTGCCAGTTTTACGACATCATTTAAATCAAACCCATATGATATATTTATTACAATTATTAGAACAAAGAAAATAAGCCTCAAAATTTTCCTCCTGAAATCTTTTGATAATTTCTATTTTAACAGGTTATTTGTTGAGTTTATAAAAATTAACTTTCAAATATTCCTGACAATTGATTGATTAGATTTTCTTTACTGTAGTGGTTTTTTATTTTTTTGGAGTTTTTAAGGGCTATGCTTTCTGGTAATTTTTCTAAATTTAATTTATCTATATCAAAAACTTTTATTCCCATATCACAGAACATATTAAATGTTGTTACATTTGTATTTAAAAAAACTTTTTTTCCGAGACCTAAAAGGGTTATTATATTTCCCATTGCCTGTTGGCGTTTTGCTGGGAAAAAGGCAATATCTATTGTTGACAAAAATTTTTGGTATTCCCTTAACGGCATAAAATTCAATATAGGAAAGAATTTTTCTTTAAAATTATTTTTTCCAAAATTAATTACTTCTTCAATATATCCTTCTCTTATGTTGCAGTATGATAAAGGAACAAATATTTTTATATTTTCATTTTTGTATTTTACAAGTTTTTCCAACATTTTAATATGGTTATGGTAAGGGTCAGCAGAATTTCCTATCAGAATATTCAGATTATCCTTATCTTTGTTAAATTTAATATCTTCAGGAAAGTTAAAAATGTTTGTTGGATAAAAAAATGACCTGTATAGTTTAGGATTAAATTCTTTTATGTGGGACTGGACGTATTTATAATCGTAAATATTATCAGTTATTACATTTTTAACGTTTTTCATAAATTCAATTCTTGTTTCAGGTTGAAACTTTATAGGGTTAAAATCCCCACCCCACATAATCCAGTATACTTTTTCCATTAATTTTTTATGTTTAAGCAGTTTTGATATTATGAAATCTGCCCACGCTCCGTGAAGTATAATTTTTGAGCTTTTCTTTGCTTTTTTTAGGAATAAACTGTACTGGTCTATAGAACAGTATTCAATGTTTTTATCTATCCTCTGGGAAATATTTCTCCTATTAATATCAAAAAGAAAAAAGGTATGTTCCTCTGTATAAGAAGGAAAATTTTCTTTTAAAAATTTAGTAAAGTTTTTCAGAAAAACTTTTTCAGGATAAAACAGATGTATAATTCTGGACATTTTCTTTAAGCCCTCTATTTCCATTTATAAAAGTGTTTATAAATTTTGTTTTTTCTATCATTTCTTCGTAAGATGGATATTCTAAGATAGCAATGGCTGATTTTGTGTATTTTACTGTTTCTCCTGTATTTTCCCAGATGTAGA
>JALSSE010000139.1 GCA_026984415.1 Hydrogenothermaceae bacterium
GTAGCAATTGCAAGGGCTATAATTTTACAGCCAGAACTGATTGTAGCAGATGAACCAACTTCAGCCCTTGACGTTACAGTTCAGCTTCAAATTATAAACCTTTTAAAAAAACTAAATGAAGAAAAAAATATAAGTTTCCTATTTATATCCCATGATTTAAATGTTGTTGGAATGTTATCAGAAAGGATCGTAGTTTTATATAGGGGAAAAATTATGGAAAAAGGGAGCACACAGGATATTTTACTTAATCCATACCACCCTTACACGAAAATTTTGATACAAAGTCTACCTCCAGATAATCCGAAAAAAAGAAAAGATTTAGACAGTTTACCAGAAATTGAAAGGGAAGATATAGAAGGAGCATGTGTGTTTTACCATAGATGTCCCATTGCAAAAGATGAATGTAAAGTTGAACCACCAGTAAAAACCTTAGATAACAGGGAGGTTTACTGTTATTTTGTTTAATACTGACTTGTTAATTCCATTTTTAATAATATTTATCCTTCTTTTACTTTCTGCATTCTTTGCAGGGATTGAGTCTTCTTTCTTCTCAATGGACTGGTTAAAAATAAAAAGGTTAGCTTCTCAGGGGGTTAAATCTGCAAAAATTGCAGACAAAATCCGTTCTAAACCAAAAGAGTTAGTTATCACATTCCTTATAGGAAATGAACTTGTAAACATTACAGCATCGGCAATAACATCAGCTTTGGTTATTAAATATTTAGGTGAAGAGTATCTGTTTTTAGCAGTTATTATAATGACAATTCTAATTTTAACATTTGGGGAAATTACACCAAAAACTATTGGCTCTTACTATCCAGAAAAATACGCTTTATTTGCTGCAAGACCTTTTTACGCTTTTTACATAGCAGTCACCCCTTTTAGATTTGTGTTTATGAAAATTGCAGAATTCTTTTTAAAGAAATTAGGACTGGAAATGCCTGTTGAAAGCCACAAACTTTCTGAAGATGACCTTCTATCTATCATTAACATTGGAACAGAGAAGAAAATCTTTACAGAAGAAGAAAAAGAGATAATAGAATCAACCCTTGAACTTCACGAAACCACTGTTAGTGAAATAATGACACCAAGAAGAGATATTTTTGCTATTGAAAAAGGTTTAACTGTTAGGGAAGTGTTAGAAATAATAAAAGACAAAGATTACAGCAGGATACCTGTTTACGAAGGAAATTTAGACAACATAGTAGGAATTTTACACATAAAAAACATAATATTTTTAAAGTTTGAAGGAAAAGAAGAAAAAATAGATAGATTTCTGAAAAAACCCTATTTCGTTCCTGAATTTACACCTCTTTTAAATTTAATGAAAAAGTTTGAAGAAACAAAAAATCATATTGCTATTGTAGTTGATGAACATGGAACAGTTGTTGGGCTAATTACCTTTCAGGATATTCTTGAATATATAGTAGGAGACATACCAGAGGAATTTGAACCAGAAGAACCTTACATAAAAAGGGTTGGAAAAAATAAATGGGAAGTATCTGGAAAGTTAGAAGTTGAACTTCTTGAAGAAGATTTAGGAATTAAACTACCTGAAGATTACGAATTTGATACCGTTGCAGGATTTATCCTTGATTATTTAAAAAGATTTCCAACTGAAGGGGAAGAGTTTGAGTATGAAAACTTTAAGTTCAAAATTTTAAAGATGGAGAGCAATAGGATTATATCAGTGCTGATTGAAAAACTCCCTGAAAAAGAGGTGAAAGAAGAGATAAATGATTAGTTATCTTATAGCAATACTATTCTTTTTAATATTGGAGGCTTTTTTCTCAGGTTCAGAGCTTGCCTTATTTTCTGTTAACCGTTCAAAATTGAAATATATGGCAAGCAATGGTGATAAAAAGGCTGAAAAAATTTACAAAGCCCTTGAAAAAAGATTTGATGATTACGTTGCAACAACATTAATTGGAACAACACTAAGTATAGTTACCATTACAGCCCTTTTTGTTAACTTTTTGATAAGTATTGAAAACTTTGTTCCATTTTTACATTCAAAAGAAGAACTATTTGCTGAAAGTATTATTGTAATAACATTACTATTTGGAGAAATACTTCCTAAAAGTGTTTTCCAGCATTACGCTGACAAACTTATTTATTTTATTGTTCCAGTATTGGAATTTTTTAGAAAACTTCTTTATCCGTTTTTAATAATAGCCAAAATAATTACAAAAATTGTTCTGTTTATTTTCAGATTAGAACCTAAAAAAGATAAAATTCTGTCAAGGGAAGAGCTTTTAGATGCCCTGATTTTAGAATCTGAAGGGATTGAAGAATTAGAAAAAAGAATCGTTGCAAATGTTTTAATTTTTGAAGAAAGAAGATTAGGGGAAATCGTAGTACCCCTTTCTGATGTAATTGCTGTTTCAGACAATAATAAAATAAGAGATATTTTGCATTTATTTAAAGACACTGGTTTTTCAAGAATTCCTGTTTACAGAAAAAGAATAGACCAGATAGTAGGAATAATAAGGGCTTATGATTTAGTTGAAGCTGACTTAGAAGATGATGTAAAGAAATTTTTAAAACCAATTAGATATTTACCTGAATTCACAAGTTTACCTAATGTTTTAAAAGGTTTTAAGCAGTTTAAAGACCACATGGCTGTTGTTGTTGATGAAAGAGGAGCAACAATGGGAATTATAACAATAGAAGACGTATTAGAAGAAATTGTCGGAGATATAAGAGATGAATTTTCAAAAAAAGAAAAGAAGATGATTAAAAGACAGACAACAAAAGAGCTTATAGTTGATGGAAGGATTGAAATAAAAGAAATTGAAACAATTATTGGAGAAAAACTACCAGATGGTCCTTACGAAACTGTCGGGGGAATGATTATTTATATTTTAGGAAGGAAACCAAAACCCCACGAAATCCTTATTTTAGAAAATGTAAAATTTACAGTGCTGAAAACAAACATAAGAAGAGTTCAAGAAGTTAAAATAGAAAAAATTAATCAGGAAAAGAAAGAAGAAGTTTAATAAATGGAGCGAGAGACGGGATTCGAACCCGCGACCCCTTCCTTGGCAAGGAAGTGCTCTACCAACTGAGCTACTCTCGCATCAAAAGATAGGAAAATATTATATAAGCCTTTTTTAAATATTGTCAAGGTTGACAGGGAATTGGAAGATTTAACCAACATTAACGGAACACTAATATGGTATTATTTCATCTGTCCCCGTGAAGTCTGGCTTATTGGACACAGTATAGAAGCTGACCAGGAAAGTGATTTTTTAATCCTTGGGAAACACATTCAAGAAATTTTTTACAAAAGACAGAAAAAAGAGTTTCTCATAGATAACACAATACAGATAGACATTCTTCCAAACAAAAAAATAATTGGAGAAATTAAAAAATCATCAAAATTTTTAGAAAGCGC
>JALSSE010000140.1 GCA_026984415.1 Hydrogenothermaceae bacterium
CTTTTTCTTTTTTATCAACGGATTATCCTTGGGGTTATTTAAGACCAAGAACATCCATCATATCGTATAGTCCTGGTTTTTTACCTTTAACCCACTTTGCAGCTTCTATTGCACCTTTAGCAAAAATATCCCTTGAACCAGCTTTATGGGTAAGTTCTAACCTTTCTCCAAGTCCTGCAAAAATAACTGTGTGGTCTCCAACTACATCACCACCTCTTAAAGCAAAAACCCCAATTTCATCAGAAGGTCTCTCTCCTATTAATCCATGCCTTCCATATACTACTTTTTGGATTCCAGTAGCATTTTTTAATATTTCAACTATTTTTACAGCAGTTCCTGATGGTGCATCTTTCTTAAATCTGTGGTGCATTTCTACAACTTCTATATCATACCCCTTGTCTTTTAAAACTTTTGCTGCTTCTTCAACAAGTTTAAACAATAAATTTACACCAATACTCATATTTGGAGCTAAAACAACAGGAACATTTTTAGATAATTCTTTTATTTCATTTATCTGTTCTTCAGAAAACCCTGTTGTTCCGATTACAACACCTTTTTTATTTTTATCAGCTGCTGCAAGCCTTAAATGTCCAAGTGCTGCTTCTGTGTTTCCAGAGAATTCTATTATTACATCACCTTTATCTATAATTTTAGATAAGTCAGATGTTATTGGTGCTTCTAATTTTTCTCCAATAATTTCCCCGACATTTTCATGGAAATGGACACAATCAGGGCTTTCAACTCCTCCGGCAATGCCTACATTACTGTCTTCAAAGGCAAGCTGGGCAATTTTTCTACCCATTCTTCCCATTATGCCAGCTATTATGACATTAACCATCTTCCTGCTCTCCTCCAAAAAGAGCTTCTCCTAATTGGTGTAATGCATCATTTACCTGGTCTGGTGGAACAACAAAAGGAGCAATTGCAAGGTCAACACCTTCTTTAAATATAACTTCTTTAATCATTTCCTGTATTTTTTCAATGTCATCTGGATTTATATCTTCCTTAAAAGCCTCGTCAACAGGTTTGTCTGTAACAAAAAATCCCACTATTGCAAATGGATAAGCTTTTCTTTCTTCACTACTCATAATATTTTTCTCCTTATTTTTAAAATAAAAAACTACCTTCACTAAGAAGGTAGCCTGATTTCAGATGATTTTTGATAAACGATTAAAATCAGTCTTTTGCCTTTCCCATTTTATACATAATAAATCCCCATAGGAAAATCATCTGAATAAGTAAAATTGCCATATTAATGTATTCTGCCGGTGATTCTGAACCTAAAAATTCCATAACCTAACCTCCTTTTACTGAGCAAATTTTAAAATGTAATCTGCTAATAATTCTAACTGGTCTTTTGGTAATTGCATTGTTGTTTTAACCTGTAAATGCATTATGTGGGCAGTTTCTCCCATCTCAATTTTATTTGGTCTTTTTCCCTGTAAAAATGCGATAAGTTCATCTTTGTGTCCTTTATAAACACGTGCTATCTCTTTTAACGGTGGTCCAACTTTAACCCCTTCTACAGAATGACAGGTCTGACAGTTTAATTTTCTAAATAACTCTTTTCCTGTTAAAACTTTTTTCTCAACTTCTTTTTCTATTTGAGCAACGTTTTCTTCTTTAGGTTTAGTTTCTTCTACCTTTTTCTCTTCTTTTTTCCCACAACTAAACAGGATAGAAGCCCCTGCCAATATTACAACTAATGATTTTAATTTAGCCATAGTTTACCTATCTCCTTTTATTTCAAATATATATAAATACTAAACTCTTATTTAATAAATTGCAACTATTTAAGCTTCTTCTCAGTTTTATTTAAAAAGTAAATCTCTTTTATTCCTAACATTATTAAGTCTTTTTCTACTTTATGCTTTATAGAGAGACCTTTTGATATTAATTCTGAGTGTCCTCCTGTGATTATGACATTAACATTTTTTTCAAAATTTTTTTGAATTTTATTTATTATTCCTTCTACTAAAGATACATATCCAAAAAATATACCAGACTGGATACTTTCATCTGTAGATTTTCCGATTACAGAAGATATCTCTTTTAAAGAAACTTTAGGCAGTTTTGCAGTCTTTGAAAAAAGGGCATTTAAACTACTGTCAATACCAGGAAAAATAGCTCCACCTTCGTATTCCCCTTTTTCATTAATAACATCAAAAGTAATTGCAGTTCCTAAATCAACTACAACAACTGGTGGGTTGGATATTTTTAAGGCTGCCACTGAATTTACAATTCTATCTGCCCCAACTTCTTCTATTTTTTTGTAATTTATCTTTATAGGGTACTTTAAATCTTCCCCTACTAATTTTGGCTTTTTTTTATAAAATTTAAAACAGGCTTTTTTTATACTGTCAGAAAGGTTTGGAACAACAGATGAAATCACTATATCCTCTACTTCCTCTTTATTAATATCAGAAAAATTATGTATAGACAGAAGGTCAAAAACCCATTCATCTATTGATTTGTTTTGATTTGAAGATATTTTAAAACTTGTAATACTGCTTTGAATAAACCCAAACTCAACAGTTGTGTTTCCAATATCTATTCCAAGAAGCAAATTATTTCCCTGCGTACTTTTTAGGATTGCTTGAACCGAAAAAGTATTCAATAATAGCCTGATAAAGCTCAAGGTTAAATTTTTCTAAGAATATATCGCTTTTTAACAGCTGGGAGTCTAAAGGATGTGTTAAATAGGCTATTTCAATTAGAACAGAAGGAATTCCCGGTGTTTTTAGTACCGCAAAATTTGCACTGTCAATTCCTTGGAAATCAACAATATTTTTTAAATATTTCTTTGAAATCCTTGCAAATTTATTTCCCTCTGTAATTGTGTTATTCATTGCAAGGTCAGCAACTATTCTGTTTACAGATTTATTTGCACTTACTCTTACATAATCAATAACAGCTTTATTTTCCCTTAACTCAACTAACCTTGCAAGTTTTGACCTTGCACCTCTTAAATTTAATGTGTAAATATAAGTTCCAGAACCTAACCCTGAAGGAGAAGAATTACAGTGGAAACTTATAAATAAATCTGCCTTTTTCTTAACTGCAAAAACAGTTCTTGAATAAAGCGGAATGAATTTATCCCTGTCCCTTGTCAGATAAACTTTAAATCTTGGGTCTTTTTCTAATATCTCTTTCAGTTTTTTCGCAAATTTCAGGTTAACATCTTTTTCTTTCAGTCCATTTCTAACTGCACCAGGGTCATGTCCACCGTGTCCCGGGTCTATAACAATCACTTTTTTTTCGTATTTCTGTAATTTTCCTAACTCTTTTATTAAAGGAATTTCTTTACCTTTAATTATTGCAGCTATTGGGTCAGTAAATCTGTTTTCATCTGCTAAACTGATTTTTTCCTGAACTTTTTTCTCAGGATT
>JALSSE010000141.1 GCA_026984415.1 Hydrogenothermaceae bacterium
TTTGTCTGGCAGTCTGGTTTTGTACTTGAAGGTTTTGTACTTTTTTCTTTCATATAATCCCTGTCGTAAAGTCCCATTTTATTCCCCTTTGTTTTCTTCTTTTGTTTCTTCTGAAACTTTTTGTTTCCTTTCTTTTTCTATTAAATCAAGCTGGTCTATAAGTACATCTACTTTCTGGTTTAAAAGTTTGTTTTCTTCTTCTAATTTTGAAATTTCATCGGATAAATTCTGATTTTCCTGCTGTATCTGTAAAAGCTGGTTTTTTAATGTGTCAACTTCAGTTTTTAATTTTGTATTTTCCTCACTTAATTTTTTGTTTTCTTTCTGGCAGTTTTCATAGTCGTAGGTTAAAAGGTTTAATTTTCTTTTGAGTTTTAATTTTTCAATTTTGTAAGCAAACCAGTCTGTTATGGCAATAACCAAAATCAATAATCCACCTAAAATCATACTGAAGATAATTACAAGTGCAAGTGGTATGTTTTCTATTCTTATGTCTGGTGGAAGGATGTTTACAGAAACTTTTGGTTCTGTGTTCATAGAAACAAAGTAAGCTACAACAAGAAGAAGAACTAACCAGAAAACCAGTTTAATTTTACCTAACATTTTATTAACCTCAAAATTTTTATAAAACTTTATCTAAATTTGATTTTAGCTTGTTGTAAATATCCTTTAAATCCTGTGAAATTACCCTTACTTCCCCAATTACAGGCATAAAATTTGTATCTCCAACCCATCTTGGAACTATATGGTTATGGACGTGGGTTTCAAGTCCTGCACCTGCCGCCCTACCTAAATTATATCCTAAATTAAAACCATCTGGGTTTAAAGAAATTTTTAACAGTTTTACCATTTTTTGAGTAAGTTCAGAAATTTCACACAGGACATCTTTTTCAAGTTTTGTAAAATCTCCTATATGTTCATTAGGACAGACCATTAAATGACCTGCATTGTAAGGATAAAGGTTCATTATTACAAAACAATTTTTACCTCTGTAAACTATCAGATTTTTTTCATCATCATTTGATTTAAATGCATTACATAAAAAACAACCTTCATTACTTCCATCTGAAAAACCTTCAATATACTGGCTTCTCCATGGTGAGTATAATCTTTCCATTTGCAAACTCCTCTATAACATTTGTCTTGGGTCAACATCTATTACTAATTTTATACCTTTTCGGACTGTTTGTTCATATAAATTCTTTAATTTTTCTTTTTCTTTAAAATTTTTTAAAAGTATCTGTACCCTTGTTATACCTCTTATGTTTGTGTAGTATGCGTAAAATGGTCCTATAAAATCTAATTTTTCAATATTTTCTTCCTTTCTCCATTTATCAAAAATTTCTTTTACCTTTTTTAAATTAATTTCTTTCTTTTGGAATGTTAATAGAATATATTTAGAGAAAGGGGGCATTTTAAACTTTTTTCTAAATTGGAGTTCCTTTTCATAAAAAATATCAGGATTTTGTTTTATCAATGCATCAAGGGAAAAATTTCTATTATTTGTTATAAGAATGTATTTTTCTTTTGCTTTCAGGTATGGATATACAATGTTTCTATAGTATTTTTCATTTCCTCTAAAATCATTTATGTTTAAAAGGAAGTCTGGATAAATGTTTACCACATTATCAAAATCTGGAATTAAAAACTCCTTGTCTATTACCGATGTTGTAATTTTTATCCTTGTATTTTTGTCCTCTTCTAAATAGGAAATCTGTTTTTTAAACTTTTCCTTTAAAATCTTCTCTACTTTTTGTATTCCAAAACCAATTTCAATTAATTTATAATCACAAACAGGACATTTTTCAGGTGTTTGGTATTTTGTTCCACAAAGTTCGCATTTCAAATAACCTTCATCTTTTTTGTAAACCTTTAAAGGAACATCACACCTTTCACACAGGATTTCTTCATCGCATCTTTCACAGTAAAGGAATGAAGCATAGGCTTTTTTATTTGCTATAATCAGAGTTGTTTTTGAGTTATCGTTTAAATACTCTAAAAGTTTTTTCTGAAATATTTTTTCCTTCTCTAATGGAAATACTTTTATTTCTATTTCTCTTTTTAATATATTTTCATCTTCAAAACTTTTTGACAATCCTGTTTTTAAAGAATATTCAGTTTCAACAGAAGGAACAGAGGAAGAAAAAATAAGGGTACAGTTTTTTTTACTATAAATTTCGTAGCATAATCTTCTTACATCTAACCTTGGAGTCCTCATAAGTTTATAACTTTCAGAGTGTTCTTCTTCCAAAATCAGTAAGTCTAAATCTTTTATAGGAATTAACAAAGATGAAAATGTACCGACTGTAATTGTCCCTTTAAGTTTTTTAAGGTTAAACCAGATTTTTATTTTTTCTTTTTCAGGAATTCCGTCGTGGTAAAGGAATATTTTATCACTGTACAAACCTTTATAAGTTTCATAAAACTTAACAGCAGATTTAACATTAGGAAAAATTATTAAACTCCCTTTTTTCTCTTCTATTTTTCTGTTTATTATTTTTATGTAAGTGTTAATTCTTTCTTCTATTTTTTTAGAACTAAAAACAAAGAAACCTTTTTTTATTTCTAATGTTGATTTAAATTCTTTTATTTCCTGTTTTAACTTGCTTTCTTTAAAAATTAAAAGTTCAGAAGTTATTAAATCCCTTTTTTCAAGTGTTTTTATTACAGATTCTGAAAAACCAAGTTCTTTTATTTCTTTTTTAGTCAGTTCTCCCCTTTCAAGTAAGACTTCTAAAAGTTCCAATCCTCTACTGGATAGTTTTTCAAGTCCAGAAACAGTTAATACTTTTGGGTAATATATTCTTTCCTGGGATGGTTTGTTTATCCATTTTCCGTTTTCTTTTTTCCACCTTAAACCGTCTGGTAAAAAATAATAAAAAGAAAGTCCAATCGGTGTAATGTAGTAGTCTGAAATTTTCTTTATTATTTCAACTTCATCACTTGAAAAAACAGGCTCTTTATCTGGAATATCTTCTATATCTTTTATTTTGAAGTTTTTGATTTTATTATCAGGGTTAATCTCTGTAATTATACCTGTATAACCTGATTTTCTAAAAGGAACAAGTACCCTTCTACCTATTAATTCTTTATTTCCAATACTTTGATAAATTTCCTGTGGGATTTTATATACATATGTGGTGTACTGGCTTACAGGAACAGCAACGTTAACTAATATATCTTCTTTTTTATTCTTCAAGTTCTTCTATGACAAAATTTTGATTTGTGTATATACAGATTTCCCCTGCAATTTTCATAGATTCTTCAACTATTTGCCTTGCAGATAAATCTGTATTTCTATAAAGAGCAAGAGCTGCTGACCTTGCATATTCCCCACCTGAACCAATAGCTAAAACAGGCTCATCAGGTTCTATAACATCAC
>JALSSE010000142.1 GCA_026984415.1 Hydrogenothermaceae bacterium
TTCTTTCACTTTATTTGCAAAATTTGTAATTTCCTCATCTGAAGAAACATCAAGTTTCTCATAAATTTCTGCATTTAGCTCATCTGCAATTGGTTGAAGTTTTTTCTCAAATCTTTCGTTTAAAAAGTTCATTCCAATTTTTGCACCGTTCTGGTGAAGTGCTTTTGCAATTCCATAAGCTATGCTTCTGTTGTTTGCTATTCCAAGAATTAATGCTTTTTTTCCTTCAACTAAACCCATAATCCTGACCTCAAATTTTTTTATGCTTTACATTCTTCTTCGTAAATTGCTTCCCATCCTTCTGGGGTTTTAAATACTCTGATACATTTTATCTTTCTCTGTTCATCAAGTTCAAACCAGTGCCTTGCTCCAGCTGGGACAACTATTAAATCTCCTTCCTCAACATAAACATCAACAATTTCTCCATTTATTTTTATAGGGAAAACACCACTTCCATCAACTACGAATCTTACTTCATCGTCAATATGGTGGTGTTCTTTTTTGAATTTTTCTAAAAGCTGTTCAAGGTTAGGAGTTTTTTCAGAAAGTACAACAATATCTTCTGTTATGTATCCCATCTCTTTTTTTAATCTATCAAGTTCTTCTTTGTAAGCATCAATAATTGCCTTTTGATTTTCTTCATTGATTTCATAATCTTTTTTTAATTCTTCTGGAAGTCTTTCAGTTCCCCATCTTTCGTATTTAACTCCGTAAGGCTCTAAAAATGATTTGATATTTTCTTCACCTTCAATAACTTTTTCTGAATTTCTAAAAACAATTTTTGCCATTTACAACCTCCTGAAAATTTATATTTATAATTATAAATTAATTTCTATAATAAAACTTTAATTTCAAGACTGCCAGTGGGTAACAAAAAGTAATGACCATGTAGAATCAACTAAAAGGTGGCTGATAGCTGAAGCAGTTATTTTTTTTGTTTTATAATAAACAACCCCTGTAATAATTCCTCCTAATATTGCTAAAAACACGTATCGCCAGTCATATTTGTAAAAGTGGGAAAAGCCAAAAATTACAGAAGTTATTAATATTGCAAAAATTGGGGCATATTTAGTTTTATTAGATAAAGTTTTTTCAATTGAATTTTGAATTATTCCTCTAAAAAATAGTTCTTCTGGAATTGCAACGAAGAAGAATATTACCATTAAAGAAATGACAACCCTTTCAGTACTTAAATTAGATGGATGAAAAGAGATAAAACCTGTGTAAATAGCAAATGGAATTGAAATAAAGGCAAATACTAAAAATCCTGATATAGCTATTTTTATATCTTTTATTTTTATATCCCACGTATAACCAATATCTTTTATTTCAGCAATAATTAAAAAAATAAATAACACAATATCAACAACTATTAATTTTGAAAAGCTGTAATCTTTTGGTAAGAGTTGTAAATCAATAGGAACAGCAATAAATAGCAATACTATTGCAAGTTTTAAATCAAACTTCTCCTGATTTTTTCTAAGAAATCTGACTATCAAATACGGAATAAAAAAATAAATAAAGAAGATTAATGCTAATTTTAAATTGAAAAATCTATAATTCACAAGAAGATAAGAAAGGAAAAGATATAGGCAAAATCCAAAATATACAGAATCCACAGGGCTTTTTTTTAAAAGTCTAACAAACTTTTTGGTTCCAAATAACACATAAGGAATAAAAATGAGTGCAAAAGACAGTGTGTATCCAATTATATCTTTTGTATCCGACTTTGAATATTTAAAGAAATAGTAAACAGAAAATACACCAGTAAGTATGAATATAATACTTAAAACAGTTTCTTTTTTAAAAATTTTAAAAAATAAAATTCTCAACCTTTCTAACTTTTACCATTCCGTAAAGGGCATTTGAGACAAATACAAAATCTGCTTTTTTTAAGTCTGACAGGTAAAATCTACCTTCAATTATTGAAAAACCTTCACTCTGTGCATTTTCAAGAATAACTTTCCTTGTGATTCCATCTAAAACTCCGCAATCTAAAGAAGGGGTGTAAAGATACTTTCCTTTTATCCAGAATATATTAGAAGTTGTTGTTTCTGTAATTTCATTATTTTCATTTAGGAAAATAGCGTCATCATAACCATTTTCTATTGCATATCTTTTTGCAATAATGTTCTGACCAAAATTTATTGATTTAACCCTTAAAAGAGGCTCTGAACTGTGTATTTTAAATGGGGCAATTGTAAGATTTATAGCTTCCTTTTCCATAGGTTCAAACTCTCTTACAATAACAATAAGATGACTTTCTTCTGGAATTAAAGGAAAATAGGAATTTCCTTCAGAAACTAAAATTGTTTTTACGTAAAGGTTATCTTTTGGATGTTTTTTTACCGTATCTTCTATGTAATAAATAAAATCTTCTTTTGTTATTTTTGGAATTTTGAAAAGTTCAGCCCCTTTTATCAGTCTTTCATAATGGTAATCAATGTATTTAGGAAGTTTTCCTTCGTATTTAAAAGTTTCAAAAACACCTTCCCCATACATAAGACTTCTTAAAAATCTTTTGTCTTCAAATATTTTTCCGTCAAGTGTAATAATCTCTTCCATTTTATCTCCCCTTAATTTATGGTCTATAAACTAAATACATTTTTTCAAATTTAGACATGTCTCCTTTTTTTGCCTTTAAGACACTTTTTATTAAAATGGCAAATCTTGATTCGCTACTTTTTTTGTATATATACCCAATCCATAAAACCTCTGCATTTTTAAAGTAATGGAAATCTTCTTCTTTTACCAATGCCAGAAATTTTTTCTGTTTAAACCTTTCTTTTAGCTGTTCTAAATTTAGTTTTCCAATCTCTTTTCTTTTTGCATAAAAAGGTAAATTGTGTATAAATCTTCCTTCAACTAAAAGTGGAGTAGAATTGGGAACAAAACTATCGTCTATTGCCACTCCAATTTTATCGTAAGGTCTGTAAATTTCAATAATCGGTAAAATAGAGATTACAATGACAAAAAGTAAAGTTAAAGCTGAATTAAAAGGAAAGAACACAAAATCTTTATAACGGATTGCATAGAGGAGTGGGAATAGTATTACTATGTAGTAAAGTTTATCCAAATCAAACTGGTAAATCAGGTATCCTTCTATAAATAGAATTATTAAACCTGCTGTAAAAAAAGAAGCCATCCACGGAATTTTTACAAGCCAGTTTTTGAATTTATAATTAACTATAAAGTAAGCAAGGATTATAGACATAGCCCCATGTGCCTGTATGAAGTAAGTTGGGACTTTTCCTTTTGCTATAGTGAAAACAACTAACATAACTAAAAACCACGTTATAACAAAAGAGATTTCTTTAATCCTTTTCCAATTTTTTAAATAACCAAATAAGCTA
>JALSSE010000143.1 GCA_026984415.1 Hydrogenothermaceae bacterium
TGTTGTTTCAATTGGTGAGTTATCAGTTAAAGATTTAATCCCTTTAATACCTTTGGAAAAAAGGGCTGAATTAGCTGAAAAATCAGAGGTGAGAATTCCTGTTCCTGAAGAAGATATCAAATTTAAGGAACTTATAGACTTAGCAAAAAAAGAGGGTGAAAGTTTAGGTGGAATTTTTGAAGTTTTTGCAACAGGTGTGCCTATTGGGTTAGGAAGTTATGTCCACTGGGATAGGAGATTGGATGGGAAAATTGCACAGGCAATGATGAGTATTCAGGCGATGAAAGGTGTAGAAATTGGAGATGGATTTGAATTAACAAGGAAATTTGGTTCACAGGCACATGATGAGATATTTTACGATAAAGAAAAGGGTTTTTACCACAGGTCAAACCACGCTGGTGGTCTTGAAGGTGGGGTTACAAATGGAGAACCTATATTAGTTAGAGTTGGAATGAAGCCAATTCCAACATTAATGAGGAAAAAATCTCTCCAGTCTGTAAATATAAAAACTAAACAGCCTTTTGATGCAGCTAAAGAACGTTCTGATGTAACAGCAGTTCCTGCTGCTGCTGTTGTTGGTGAGGCTATGCTTGCTATCGTTTTAGCAGATGCCATCCTTGAAAAATTTGGTAATGATAACTGGATTGAGATAAAAGAAAGAATATCAGAATATAGAGAGTTTACAAGGAAGTTTTAGTTTACATTTAGTCTAAATTTTTGTTATAATATTCGGAGTTTTTAAAACATAATCAAATCGGAGGATTTAATTTTGGAAGGTTTATATACTAACCATATTATTATGGCTATACTTGTTTTGATAATTGTACCGATTCTTTTTGGGCTTTTAGCAAAAAAACCTTCATTAGTTCCAACTCCGATTCAAAATATTTTTGAAGTTTATATAGATTTTGTTGATAACATGTTAAAAGAGAATATGGGGGAAAAAGGAAGGAAATACTTTCCATTAGTTGCAGGAATTGGATTATTTGTATTTTTTGGTAATCTTTTAGGAATGATTCCTGGATTTGAATCTCCAACTGCTAATATTAACACAACCCTTGCAATGGCACTTTTGGTTTTCTTTTATTATAACTACGAAGGTATCAGAACACAGGGATTTGTTAAATATTTTAAGCATTTCTTAGGTCCTATAAAATTAATGGCTCCTTTGTTCTTTATTTTGGAAATAATAAGTCATTTAAGTAGGCCAGTTACACTTGCTTTACGTCTTTTTGCAAATATGACTGGTGGAGAAATTTTAACAGTTGTTTTAATATTCTTAGTTCCTTTATTAGTTCCTTTACCTGTTATGTTTATTCACTTTTTCCAGGTATTCTTACAGACTTATGTGTTCATGATTTTGACTACTGTTTATATAGCAACAGCTATAATCCCTTCTGAACATTAAGGAGATTTAAATGATTGAAATTAACAAAATTGTTGCGGTTGTTGACCTTTCTTCAAGGTCTGTAAAGATTATTGAATGGGGAAAAACATTAGCAACACTTGCAAAAGCAGAACTGGTTCTTTACTATGATATGTCTGGAATTGAAGCAATGAAAGATTATGCAAACTTGTTTGCATTCCCAATAAGACCAGATGTAAGTGAAGAGGCTAAAGAAAAAGCAAGAAAAGCCTTTGAAAATGAACTTAGAGATTTTGAAGGTAGTTATAGAATTGAATATGCATGCTGTGATGTTGATGGCTTAAAAAAGGTTGTTGAAGCAGAACAGCCAGAACTTACAATCTTACCAGATGAGCTTTACAGCTTGGCTCATAAATTAACTACAGAAGCGTTAATAATCAAATAAATAATAAAAGGAGGTTTTTTTGGTAATGGCTAAAAATTTAAAAGTTCTCTTACTCTTACTCTTGGTTGCAGGAGCTTATACAGGAGCTTTTGCTGAACTCAGCCACGAGGATGCTAACAACTTATCTAAAGCGATATTTTACGGTGGACTTGCTATAGGTGCTGGTGTTGCAATTGGTGCTGCTGCTGGTGGTGGTGGTGCTGGTCTTGGTAGTGCTGTTCAGGGTGTTATTGAAGGTATGGCAAGAAACCCAAATATGGGTCCAAAACTTTTAACAACAATGTTTATTGGTATGGCTCTAATTGAAACGTTTGTTCTTTACGGTTTCTTAATTGCAATTATCTTCATGTTTACTGGTATCTACGACGGAAGAGCAGGTTTCCATTTCTAAGATAATAAAATTAATTAAATATTGTAAAACTTAACTGCAGGGCATACACTGTATGCTCTGTTTTATTTTCTACAGGAGGTTTTAAAATGCCAGAAAAGATACACAATCATTTATCAAATAAAAAAAGAAAAAGAACTTCAGGTTTTAGAGCAAGAATTAAAACTAAATCTGGAAGGAAGATTTTAGCCAGAAGAAGGGCTAAAGGAAGAAAACGTATAGCTATTACATGATAACTATACGGAGTAGTAAAGATATTAAAAAAATCCTGAATTCAGGAAGTGTTATTAAAAAAAGCAATTTTATTTTAATTTACAGGAAAAATAATTCTGAATTTCCAAGATTTGCTTTTATAGCCTCTAAAAAATTTTCTAAACGGGCTGTTGACAGAAATAGAGCAAAAAGGTTATTAAGAGAGGCTGTAAGAAAAAGAATTGATGAACTTTCAAAATTCCATTACGATTTTATTTTTATTGCTAAAAAGAACATTTTAAATAAAAAATTACAGGATGTTCTTAAGGAAATTGATGATATTATTTTAGAGATAAGATGATAAAAAAAAGTGTTATTTTGTTTTTGAAATTTTATAAAAAGTTAATTTCTCCAATCTATCCTGCATCCTGCAGGTTTTACCCTTCCTGTTCTAATTATGCTATTGAATCTGTTGAAAAATACGGAGTTTTAAAAGGTTTAGCAAAGACAGTATGGAGAATTTTAAGGTGTAACCCTTTTTCAAAGGGCGGAATAGACCATCCATAAAAGGAGATTTGTTGAATGAATAACGAAGATACACAAAAACGAATGCTGATATTCTTTGTTGCTGTTTCTGTTCTTATGTTTGGATACGCGATATTCAGTAATTATCTTTTCCCATCCAAAAATGCAGAAAGTGAAAACACTGCACAACAGGTTGTCCAGGAAAAAACTACAGAAACTTCAAAAAGTGGTGCTTCTTCAAATAAAGGAAATACATCTAACAAAACCGAAGTTAAACCTAATGTTATTCATTCAACAGATTCTTTTGACCTTTTATTAAACACAAAAAGAATTTCTGCTGATGATTTAAAAAATACTGTAAAAATAGAAAACAAAGACGGTTATATAGAATTCTCAAAAGTTGGTGGAAGAATAGTTTCTATATA
>JALSSE010000144.1 GCA_026984415.1 Hydrogenothermaceae bacterium
ATACATTAAACGAAGAAGATAAAAAAATCTTAAAAACCTTTTTAGAAGGCAAAATAGACCAGCTACCACAAAATAAAAGAGGTCTTACTGTTCCAGAAGGAAATTATAACTTTTATCAAAACAAATTCCACAAAAAAGAAAGTGAAATTGTAAGAGATTTTACTTTAAGGGTTTTTGATATTATTGAAGAAGATGAAAAATCTTTAATGGCAACAATAGAACTTCCTCCAGAGAGATTAGAAAAACAACTTTTAGCTGCAGGTGAAGAAAAAACAGTGTATAGAGGAGATAACTTTATACTCTTTTTAGATAAAGAAAATAAAATAATAGAACTTGAACCGTCAGAGGAATTAATAGGGGAACCAATTTTATTAAAAATTTATGATGAGGAATACAGATTTGAAAATCTACCAGAAAAAATAAAGCTTTTAATACCTGAAAAATACACAGGTAAAATAAATATTGACTACATTGGAAAAAATATAAAAATAGAAGGTAAATAATGCTTTTAGAAAAATATAAAGAAGATACTAAAAAATTAAATGAAATCTTACAAAGTGGAGAAGTCCATCCTGAAGAGAAAGAAAGTTTATATAAACTATTAATAGATGAAAATCAATCAAACTATACAAAATATTTAGTATGGCAGTTAATCAAAAAACAAGAAAAATTATTTGATATCGAATTGCTTTCAAGAATTTTAAAACTCCCAGAAGTAGTAACAAAGAACATTTTTAAAAATGAACCAATAAAAGTAAAATTTCCTATTGCGTTAAATAATGGAAAAATTGCAACAGCTTATTTAATTCCATTAAAACAAGATACAGATAAATTAAGTTTTTGCATAGAAGAAGATATAAACGAAGGATTAAACACAATAAAAACGATTTTAAAAAAGAAAAATAAAGAAAAAAACTTTTTTGTTATTTTTGATGAAAATTTTACAGGAAAATCTTTTATGCTTTCAGTTATATCTGGTTTACTCCTTCCAGAAGAAAATATAGAAAATTATGCATTTACTGGAGTTTTAAATGAAGAAGGAGAAATATTCCCAGTTGGCTATATAGAAGATAAAAAGAGAGTAGCAAAAGAAAATGAACTCAAACTAATTTCTTATGAAATAGTAGATACCATAGATGAACTAATTTACTGGCTTGGAAATGAACCTGTTGATATTCCATTTGTATTTTTAATAGGTAAACAAAAAGAAGAAGTAATAAACTCACTAAAAAAGCTTGAAAAAAATATAAAACAAACAAAACCATATTTTTCTTTAAAAGGACTTGAAAAAATATTTGATTTAAAAATTGAAAACCTCACAGCCTATTATCCTAAATTCTTACCACAGCTAAAAGAAGATGAAATTCTAAAAGAAAACCTATGGCAAGAACAGGTAAAAAAATTTGAAGAAAAATTAAGAACCATTAATAAAAAAATAGAAAAAAAAGAAAGGATAATCCACATAGCCCTTGGAATACCTGTTTCTTTAGCAATGGCTTTTGGAATTAAATTTGGAGTAAGAAAACCTGCTGTAATATATCATTATCAATCTGATGAATATGTTCCTGTGATGGATTTATCTACAAAAAGAACTTTAAGAAAAATCAAATATATCAGAAAAAATATAGATGAAAATTTAAATAACATAGATGTAATTTTACCGAAACAGATTATAAATGATAAAGATGTTGCAGTTGCAATATGGCTTGCAAGTCATAGCCCGTATGCTGATGTAGAGAACTATTTAAAAAGTAATGGCAAAAATTGGAATATTTTAAAAATAGAGTCCAAAGAGTTTCAAGGAGATATCCCTTTTCCAGATGATTTTGAGGAGTTAGGAAAGGACTATTGGATAAGATATGTTTCTGAAATTTATTCAGTTTTAAATATTTTGAAAGATAGATATTTAATAGATAGATACCATTTCTTTTTAAGTGTTCCTGTTCCAATAGGATTTGCACTTGGAATGGCAATAGGTCATTTTTTAGAAGGTATTATTTATAGTTTTAATATTGGTCAGAATGTCAAGACAGAAGAAAGGTATTTTCCTATATTTAATATAAAAGACAAACGTTTAAGAAGCATATTTTAAAAATTCAAGTATATCACTAACTTTCATCAGTTTTGAAATCTACATGTATTTCAATTTTTCTTTCCACATAGTTTTAAACAGTCGCAATACCCTTAATCAGCGGGTTAAATGCAAGAAATGATAATAAAAAATTGGATTGACTCAGATAACACCTTAGTCGCAATACCCTTAATCAGCGGGTTAAATGCAAGCCAGAGAAGGATTGAAAGAAGGAAAAACAGCTGAGCAGATGTCGCAATACCCTTAATCAGCGGGTTAAATGCAAGATGTAATGAGCCACCCTTTCAAAAATCCACAGGGTGGATTGTCGCAATACCCTTAATCAGCGGGTTAAATGCAAGACGATTATAGAGAAGACAGAGAACATTATTTAATTATCAAGTCGCAATACCCTTAATCAGCGGGTTAAATGCAAGCCCTCGTTGGTGCAGGCATAAAACAAAAAGATTGTCGCAATACCCTTAATCAGCGGGTTAAATGCAAGTTGAAAACTTACAGTGAGGTGATTAGAATGACTATCAAAAATTGTCGCAATACCCTTAATCAGCGGGTTAAATGCAAGACAATACAATTTACAGACAGGTTGACTATAAACTTGTCGCAATACCCTTAATCAGCGGGTTAAATGCAAGTACCCACCTGTATTCTTCTCTATCCTCCTCTTCGTCGCAATACCCTTAATCAGCGGGTTAAATGCAAGAAACTAAATCCCTATATCGACTGGAGAAAAATAGACAACAGTCGCAATACCCTTAATCAGCGGGTTAAATGCAAGTAGTCAACCAGATATCTGGCTAACTACAGCCCATACATCGTCGCAATACCCTTAATCAGCGGGTTAAATGCAAGGGAAAAAATTCTCTATGAAATATTTTCAAAATTACTCCAGGTCGCAATACCCTTAATCAGCGGGTTAAATGCAAGTGAAAGAATAACAAATATAAATTATTCTTTCATGTCGCAATACCCTTAATCAGCGGGTTAAATGCAAGTGGAGGAAAGATAAAATGGAAAAAGAAATAAAGTTAAAAGAAAGTCGCAATACCCTTAATCAGCGGGTTAAATGCAAGTCTCAGCAACTTGAAAATCTATAAAGGAAGGTGATTAAAAAGTCGCAATACCCTTAATCAGCGGGTTAAATGCAAGTAAAAATTTGTATTGGAAACCAACGATTCGTTTGTCGCAATACCCTTAATCAGCGGGTTAAATGCAAGTTCCAATGGAAGTAAAAGAC
>JALSSE010000145.1 GCA_026984415.1 Hydrogenothermaceae bacterium
TTCTTTAGCTTTGTTTAACTTTTCAATAGATTCATTTAAAGGCTCTTGTATGTTCTGGGCTTTACTTGTGGTGTTGTACACAATTTTTCTTTCTTCTTTAATCCTTTCCCCAATCTTTGTTGTGGTATCTGTTACTTCCTGAGCTATTTTTGAATTTTTCTCTGAAGCTTCTTTAGAAATAATAACTAAATCTCTTAAAAGTGAAAGGAGTTTATTTATTGCCTTTCCTATTCTTCCAATCTCATCTTTAGAATTTAGCTTAATTGAATGGGTTAAGTCTTTATTTGTTCCAATATAATTTAACTGGCTTTCTATTGTGTAAACAGATTTGTTAATGGAACTTTTAATCATATTTCCTACAAAAATAACGGCTCCTAAAGTAAATAAAATCACAACACTGAAAAATGTCATATGGTACTTTTCTAAAGAAACAATTTTACCTATATCAGAAATTAGATTTTCAGACATAAAATTTTCAACTTTTTTCAACAGATTAATTTTCTCTGTTATGGTTTTGAACCAGTAAGATGGGTCTATCCCAAATCCCCCAACATTTGCACGGGAAATGGCAATCTGCCTCATTTTATTTACTTCTTCAACAGGTTTTCCTCTTACTGTTTCTGAATAATACTCAATAAACTTTGAAGGGGCTGTTATTTTAAAAGATTTTAAAAATGATTTTTGCTCGGTAATCAGTGTTATTAACTTTACAAAAAAACCGTCTGGAAAAGCATCTTTTGCAAAGGTGGCAGATAAAACAGCCCTTTCAATTCCTGCCCTTTCTTTAGAAAGTAAAAAATTTGTGTAGGCTGTTAGTTCCTTTGTTATATCAGAATCTTTACTGTTTTTTGCTATTAATCCAATTGTGTCTAAGAAATTACTGTTCATTGTTGTGTAATATTTTAAAGCCTCAGGTAAACTAATTTCAAAATTATCAATTTTTCTTCTTTTTTCTTCTACCTGTGATAATAGATTTAAAGCGTTGTCTAACTTTTCACTGACTTCCGAATTTAAAGATTTTTTATCAAAATTAGAAAGGAAACTTTGAAGCTCGTTAATCCTCTGGTCTGTTAGTATCCTCTGTTTTTTCAGTTCTTCAGAAAATTTTGTTCCTTTACTTCCTAAAAAACCAGCTGTTCTTCCTCTTTCTTTTTGAATTTCGTGGACAAGATTTGAGATTTTAACAGATAACTTAACATTCTCCTGTAAAAATAGGTTTTCCTTGTAATGGCTGAAACTTTTTTTAAACTCCACAATAGATAAGGCTAAAATAACAATGATAGGAACAAAAGATAGAACAAGCAACTTAAATTTGATACTAAAATTGTTTAAAATCCCCATACCTGTCCTCACAATTTTATTATTAATTTTTCGTTTAATCTGGAAATCAGTTGAATAATTTTAGAAATTTAGGATTTTATTAAACTTTGATTGTTGTCAAAGAAAAGTAATTTTGAAAAATTAACACTTACAGAAATTTCATCTCCTACTGAAAGTTTTTCTTCAGAAGATGTAAGGAATTTTATCTCATTTTTACCAGACTTTAAAAATACTAACTTTTCTGCCCCTAACATCTCAATGGAAAGTATTTTACCGTCAAAACTTATTTCACTTTCTGATTTTCCTAAATTTAAATATTCTGGTCTTATTCCTAAAAAAGCCTTTCCCTGATAATCTGTTTTTACAGGAATTTTTATAAAGTTATCTTCTGAAGTAAAAAGTTTGTTTTTTATTGAACCTTCAATAATGTTTGTCCTGTGAATTCCGACAAATTCTGCAACAAATTTGTTTTCTGGTTTTTTGTAAATTTCTTCTGGAGTACCTGCCTGCATTATTTTTCCACTATTCATAACTACCATAATATCCGATAAAGTCATTGCTTCAATCTGGTCGTGGGTAACGTACAGTACAGTTGCTTTAAGTTCTGAAAATAGCCTTTTAAGTTCTGTTCTTGTTTCTTCTCTTATCTGGGCATCTAAATTACTTAAAGGCTCATCAAGTAAAAATATTTTTGGATTTCTCACCAGTGCCCTTGCAAGGGCAACCCTCTGCTGTTGTCCCCCTGAAAGCTGTTTTGGGAATCTGTCTAAAAGTTTGTCTATTTTAAGCTTTTTAGAAACTTTTAAAACATTTTCTTTTATATCTTCTTTTTTATAACCTCTTAATTTCAGACCTATTCCTATATTATCAAATACAGTCATGTGTGGATATAGTGCGTAGTTCTGGAAAACCATTGCAATGTCCCTTTTTGGAGGAGGAACAGAATTTACAATCTTATTGTTAATTTTTATAGTTCCTGTTGTTGCTGTTTCCAGTCCTGCAACTATACGAAGAAGGGTGCTTTTTCCACACCCAGAAGGTCCAAGTATTGTTGTAAATGTACCGTCAGGAATTTTAAGATTTATATTTTGTAAAGCAGTTGTATTATTTTCTTTGAATACTTTTGAAAGTTCATTTATTTCTAAATCTGCCATTATTTAGATTCAAGTAGTTTAATTGCCTCATCTACTGTTTTATTTTCATGTACTATTTTTGCTAAAACCTGTGTTATTTTTGCTACATTGTCATGTTGAAATACATTTCTTCCAACTGATAAACCTGCACATCCAGCAACTACAACAGCATCGTAAATCATCTGTAATAGTTCTCTATCAGAATTTACTTTTGGTCCTCCTGCTATAACAACAGGAACAGGACAGCCTTCTACAACTTCTTTAAATGTTTCTGGGTTTCCAGTATATGGAACTTTAACAATGTCAGCTCCAAGCTCAGCACCTAATCTTGCTATGTGGGCAATAGCTTTTGGGTCAAATGGATTTTTAACTTCTGGTCCTCTGTAATAAAGCATTGCCACAAGTGGCATTTGCCATTCCATACAGGCTTTTGATACCATGCCGAAATCTTTTAACATCTGTTTTTCATCTTCTGCACCAATGTTAACATGGATTGAAACACCATCAGCCCCTAACTTGATAGCTTCTTCAACTGTACACACTAAAACTTTATCATTTTTCCTTAAAGATAAGTCAGTTGAAGCTGACATGTGAATGATAAGACCTACATCTTTTCCTTTTCCTCTATGTCCCTGTTCCACAATACCTTTATGTAAAATAATGGCATTTGCCCCACCTTCGGCAATCTGCTCAACTGTTTCTTTTATGTTTATTATTCCTTTCATTGGACCAGAACTGACGCCGTGATCCATAGGAACTATTATTGTTTTTCCAGTATCTCTGTTTACTATTCTTTCTAATCTAACTTTTTTACCTATTCCCAATTTTTTCCTCCATTAATTTCAATTTTTAAATTATATTATTTTACCAACA
>JALSSE010000146.1 GCA_026984415.1 Hydrogenothermaceae bacterium
ACAAACAAAAAATTTAAAGTTGTATTATTAATAAAAAAATTGGAGAGGTAAAATGGAAGAAAAAGCAAAAATAGGTGTAATTACCGTTTCAGACAGGGCAAGTAAAGGAATTTATGAAGATATAAGTGGAAAGGCTATTATAGAATACCTTGAAGATGTTTTAATTACCCCTTTTGAAGTTATTTACAAAGTAATACCCGATGAACAGGATATTATAGAAAAAACAATGATTTATATGACAGATGTTGAAGGTTGCAGTTTGATTTTGACAACAGGTGGAACAGGTCCAGCAAAAAGGGATGTTACCCCTGAAGCAACAGAAAACGTCTGTGAAAAAATGATGCCAGGGTTTGGAGAACTTATGAGGCAGGTTTCTTTAAAACAGGTTCCAACAGCTATTTTATCAAGGCAAACAGCAGGGATTAGAAACCACTGTCTTATAGTTAACCTTCCGGGAAAACCACAATCTATAAAACTTACATTAGATGCAATTTTTCCTGCAATTCCTTACTGTGTTGAACTTATTGAAGGGGCTTACATGGATACAGATGAAACAAAAGTAAAAACTTTCAGACCAAAGAAAAAATAATTAAACAGGTAAAATTTTTATAAAAAGGTCTCCAAAATTACCCTTTCTATCTCTATAACCTTCTCCTTTTACTTTTAGAGTAATTGGAGAGGACGTTTTTTCTGGAACTTTTATACTTAATTTTTCATTATTTAAATTTTTTACAAAAACATAAGTACCGCTGTACGCCTTTTCTTTTGGAACAGCAATCTCTGTATATAAATTGTTCCCTTTTTTTCTAAATAAAGGGTGTTTTTTAAACTTAACTTTAACGTAAAGATTTCCGTAATCTCCACCGTAAAAGCCTGTATTCCCAAGACCTTCCAAAAAGAGGAATTTATTTTCACTAATACCAGAAGGTACAACAATTTCTTTTTCAACTTTTTCCTTTTTATACCCTTTTCCCTCACAATCAGAACAGGGATTATAAACAATAAAACCTTTTCCAAAACAGTTTATACACGGAATATTTATTCCTAACTTTTTTGATTTGCCTGTACCTTTACATTTAGGACATTCCCTTATTATACTTTCTGATGTAATACCTGTACCATTACAATTTCCACAGGAAATTTTTCTTTTATAACTGATTTTTTTTACAGTTCCTGAGTATCCTTCCTCTAAAGTGATGAACATCTTTGTATAAATATCAGAACCTTTTTGTGGCTTTGAAGTAAAACCTAAAAATTCTGCTAACTTTTCCTCAAAAACAGTTTTTATTTTCAACTGATTACTTACAATACTGCTGTCGTACTGTTTTCTTTTTTCTGAATCAATTAATGTGTGGTACGCCTCTGTAATTTTTTTAAAATAATCGGAATGTTCTTTATTTAAATCAGGATGGTATTTTTTTGCTTTTTCTCTGAAAGCTTTTTTAATTTCCTCTGGAGAGGCGTCCTTTGGGACGCCTAATATCCTGTAAAAATCCATTTTTAAGTAATTTCTTCTCTCTCTTCTGGTGGTAATGCAACAACAACCTTAGCAGGTCTGATTGTTTTTCCCTTGTATTTATATCCTTTTTGTAAAACCTTTATAACCTGATTTGGTTTATGTTCAGCAGAAATTATTGTTTCAAGAGCTTCATGTTCCATTGGGTTAAATTCTTGTTCTGCACTGATTTCTTCTATTCCGTGTTCTTTAAGAAATCTTGTAAGCTGGTAATGTATCATCTCAACCCCTTTTAAAAGGGAGTTAACATCTTTTGTGACTTTTGCACTTTCAAGGGCTTTTTCAAAGTTATCTAATATTTCCATAAAACCCTTCGCTATTTTTAAAATACCTTCTTCTTTTGCCTCTTCTTTTTCTTTCCTTACCCTTATTTTGTAATCTTCAAAATCCTTCTGTAACATCTGGTACATTGCACTTAATCTTTTTGCAGTATCTTCTGTTTTCTGTAATTTTTTCTTCAACTCTTCAATTTCTTTTTTCAGTTCTTCAACGTTTTCTTCTTTTTGCTGATTTTCCTCTTTGCCCTCTACCTCTTTCTCTTCAATCTCCTGTTTTTTCTGTTCTTCGCTCATTTTGCCTCCTGACAATATTTTTATTTTGATTTTTGCATATATAATATTTACCAAAAAAACGTTTATTTCAACCTTTAAAAACCTAAATTAAAAGTTGAATTTTACGAGTAATAACTTAATTTTTAATACTAATCTAAAAATTTAACTGTAGAGGAATAAATGGCAATTTCCCCTTTAACTATTGAAGAAGTTCAACGGACGGCTAATGTTTATGATGTTATTTCTGATTACTTAGATTTAAAAAAAGCAGGTTCTTCTTATACAGCATTATGTCCTTTTCACTCAGAAAAATCACCGTCATTTATGGTTTCACCACAAAAAAATATATGGAAATGTTTTGGATGTGGAAAAAGTGGAGACTCAATTAAATTTGTAATGGAATATGAAGGATTAAATTTTGCAGATGCAGTAATAAAAATAGCTAATAAATACGGAATAGAAATTAAATATACAAAACAAAGTAAAGACCACGAAAAACTAAAGGGACTTTATGAAACAACAGGAAAAATAGCATCATTTTATAAAGAACAGTTAAAAAAATCACAGGAAGCAAAAAGCTATATAAGAGAAAGAGAAATTTTGCCAACAGTTGTTGATATATTTGATATTGGATATTCTCCAAAAGATATAAAACCACTTATGGATTTTTGTGAGGTAGAAAATATTACTATTGAAAACCTTAAAAAAATTGGACTGATTACAGAAAAAGAGAATGGAACAATCACAGATAAGTTTTCTGGAAGATTGATATTTCCAATAAAAGATTACAAAGGTAGAGTAATAGCTTTCGGTGGAAGAGCAATTGAAAAAGACAGACATCCAAAATATCTAAACTCACCTGAAACAGAAATATACCAGAAAAGAAAAGTTTTATATGGATTTTTTGAGGCTAAAGACTATATTAGAGAGCTTAAAAAAGTTATTGTTGTTGAAGGATACATTGACTTACTATCCTTATTCCAGATAGGAATAAAAAATGTTGTTGCAACCCTTGGCACAGCACTTACAGAAGAACACGGAAAATTAATTTCAAAATTTGCAGAAGAAGTAATTTTAATGTTTGACTCAGATAATGCAGGGAAAAAAGCTGTAATAGAAGCTTCAAAAATTTTACTAAAAGAAAATTTAGATGTTAAATACTGTATCTTACCGGAAGGAGAAGATCCAGACACAATCGCAAAAAAAGGATTTGATAAAGTAAACTCACTTATTAATAAATCTAAAGATATATTCCAGT
>JALSSE010000147.1 GCA_026984415.1 Hydrogenothermaceae bacterium
TTACAGTTATTGCTGACAGGTATATAAAAGATTGCTTTGAAGATGCAGAAAATTTCAGAATAGAACCAGCAGATATTGAACCACGGGTTACAACCCACATTCCTGATATTATAGATTTAATTCAAAAGCTAATTGATAAAGGTTATGCTTACGAAGTTGAGGGAGATGTTTATTTTGCAGTCAGGAAGTTTAAAGATTATGGAAAACTTTCAAAAAGAAGTATAGATGAACTAATCGCTGGGGCAAGGGTTGAATCTTCAGAAAAGAAAAAAGACCCTTTGGATTTCGCTCTATGGAAGGCATCAAAAGCAGGAGAACCAGCTTGGGATTCACCGTGGGGCAAAGGAAGACCGGGCTGGCATACAGAATGTACAGCTATGATTTTTAAACATTTAGGAGAAACAATAGATATACACGGAGGAGGATTAGACCTTACATTTCCACACCATGAAAATGAACTTGCACAGGCAGAAGCCCTTTCGGAAAAACCTTTTGCAAGGTACTGGATACACAATGGTTTAGTTACAGTTGATGGACAAAAAATGTCAAAATCCCTTGGGAATTACATCACTTTAAGGGAGATTTATTCTAAATATGAACCTGATATCCTTAGATTACTTGTTTTGTCTATCCATTACAGAAGCCCACTTGATTTTTCATGGAAAAAGATGGAAGAAACAAAAAAAGCATATGAAAGGTTGAAAAATGCTATTGGTGAGTATGAACTACTTCAAAAATTACCAGAAAAGCCAGATTTTGATATGGATTTATATGAAAAAACTGCAAAGGCAGAGCAGGATTTTTACGCTGCAATGAGTGATGATTTTAATACTCCTGAAGCCCTTGCCGCCCTTTTTGGACTTGTAAGGGAAATGAATATACTAAAAAATAAAGCTGTAAAAGAAGAAGGAATTTCAAAAAAAGCCCTTGAGTCTTATAAAGAGGCAGCTGAAGTAATTCATAACATAGGAAAGGAAATATTTGGATTATTTGACAGTTTACAGCCTTGTATAGAAGTTGAAGATTTAGAAGAAGAGAAGAAAGAAAAAGAACTTGTAAAAATAGATGAAGAACTTGTAGAAACCTTACTTGAAGTACGGGAAAAAGCAAGAAAAGAAAAACAGTACGCACTTGCAGACTATATAAGAGATAAACTTTCAGAAATGGGAATAATAATAGAAGATACGGCAGTAGGGACTAAATGGAAAAAAGTTTAAAACAAAAATTAAGGAGGAAGAGATGAACAAATTAAAATCATTTTTATGTGCTGCCTTGATAGGAACATCAGTTTTTTCTCAAGTTAATGCTGCAGATTTAAAAGAAAGGTTTTTGATAAATCCTTATCTTGGCTACCACATATTTGATGGGGAGAGAAAGTTAGATAATACTTTAGAATTTGGAATTGGTTTTGAAAAGTTCCTGAGTAATAAATGGGGTATTGAGGCTTATCTGGGGTATATGAGTACTGACCATTGGTATAAAAAGAATAAATCAGAAAGTAAATCAATTTTTGCCTACAATTTCAGTGCTTCTTATAACTTTAATTCTTTATCAAGAAAACTGATACCATACCTTACTATTGGTCTTGGAAGTAATGAAAAAATGTTCCCTGGTTTTAACTACGGTTTTGGTTTAAGGTACTTCTTTAAAGAAAAATGGGGATTAAAAGCAGAAGTTAGACATTACTACATAATGTCTGGAGATAATGATTTAGGAATGTTATTTGGTTTAAGTTATGTCTTTGGGGAAAAGGTTACATTAAAAGAAAGACAGGTTGAAGAAGGTCCTATAGATTCTGACGGTGATGGAGTAGCTGACAACTTTGACCAGTGCCCTGATACTCCAACTGGAGTGACAGTTGATGAATTTGGCTGTCCGTTAGATTCAGATAGCGATGGTGTTCCAGACTATCAAGATAAATGTCCTTTCACACCTGAAGGAATTGAAGTAAATGAAGAAGGATGTCCAAGAGATTCGGATAATGATGGAGTTCCTGACTACTTAGATAAATGTCCAGATACACAGGAAGGAGTTCCTGTATATTCAGACGGCTGTCCGTTAGATTCAGATAATGATGGAGTCCCTGATTATAAAGATAACTGTCCAGATACTGCCCTGGGAATTCCTATTGACAGCAATGGCTGTCCATTAGATTCAGACAACGATGGAGTTCCTGATTACTTAGATAGATGTCCAGATACACCACAGGGGGCAAAAGTTGATGAGAATGGATGTATGCAGTCTATAACATTAAAAATATACTTTGACCCTAACAGTACAAAAGTTAAACCAGAGTATTACGATGAAATAGGTAAACTTGCCAGATACTTAAAAGAACATCCAAATGTTAAAGTAGAAATACAGGGACATACTGATAAAACACCTACAAGTAGTTATTCTTACAATATGAAGCTTTCACAGAAAAGGGCTGAAGCAGTTAAAAGAATTTTAGTTGAAAAATTTGGAATATCACCTGATAGGATTATTGCAAAAGGTTATGGATTTACTAAACCAATTGCTTCAAACGACACACCAGAAGGAAGAGCTAAAAATAGAAGGGTAGAAGCGGTAATAATCAAGTAATTAATCAATGGTAGTCCGAAAGGGCTACCTTTTATCAAAATTTATTTATCTGGTGTAATTTGAACGAAATAAAAATTGCCTCAAAAATTTTTGATGGAATATCAAAGGTTTACGACTTTTTCCTGAATTTTGCCACAGGCGGACAGATAAAAAAATGGCAGATGTATCTTATTTCAAACACTCCAATTAAGAAATTCGTTGCCGATTTAGGAACTGGTACTGGAGAAATAATTAGGATAGTAAAGGAAAACAATAAATATACAAAATGTATTGGAGTAGACCTTTCATTTAAAATGCTAAAAATAGCAGAAAATAAACTAAAAGATTATGAAGATGTATTATTTGTAAGGGCTTCTATTTTGGAACTACCTATAAAAGACAACACAATGGATAATATATTTTTTTCACTTACATTGAGACATCTTGATGTAAAGAAAACATTAAACGAGGTAAATAGGGTTCTTTCTAAAAATGGATATGTATCTATTTTAGAGATAGGAAAACCCAAATCTGAAAAGTTTTATAAGTTTATTTTATTTTTTGGAGACAAAATTTTCAGACCATTTGGAAGGTTGATTTTTTCAAAAGAGGAATACGATTACTTTATTGATTCAATTAGAAATTCACTAACAATGGAGCAGTTAGAGGAAATACTTAAAAGATATGGGTTTGAAAAACACAAAACAAAATCTTTTCTGTTTGGAATAGTGATGGTAATAATCTATAAAAAGC
>JALSSE010000148.1 GCA_026984415.1 Hydrogenothermaceae bacterium
AGAAAATATAGGAATGGTAAATGTAGTTGAACCATTTGAAAAATTACTTACACAGGGAATGGTTTTAAAAAAATGGATAAAAATAGAAAAATTATTGGATATTTTAGGAATAGATGAAAATTCCTCTATAGAAGAATTAAGGGAAAAAATAAACTCTTTAAAAAAAGAAGTGTAAGGGTTTACCTTACACTTTTATATAATCTGGTAGAGTTTCTTTAATATCATCTTCAAAAGATTCTCTGAATTTTTGTGAATATAAAGATACATAAATTTTTGTTTTACCATTTTCTTCTTCTAATCTAATCCATACTCTTCTGTGGATTGTATAAAAGGCAAGCATAGTTCCTAAGACTACAATTATTGTTCCTAACCATATTAAGTTAGTTCCGGGAAAATTACTTATCTGTAAACCAGAAAAATACCTTGGCTCAAATTCTTCTATCATTGGTAGGTATTTAATTCCATTTGCATATCCGAACTGGTTAAATGCAGGAATTGCCACATTTGGGTCTGCTAAAATTGGTAAATTTATTTTTTTGCCGTCTTTTTCAATCTGAATTACTATTACAGGGTCATACACATTTTGATTTATAAGCATAGGGTTTTTATAATTTAATGTTTCATTTATTACTTTTGCCTTTATTCCATTTATCACAAGTTGTTTTTGTCCGTAAAAATACTCAATTCTAGGAGCCTGTGAAAACAGCACAACTGATTCAGTTTCAAGTCCTTTCATTATTTTTTTCAGTTGTTCTATTTTTTTAGGGTCTTTCTCTTTTGATAATGCTTCGTTAACTTCCCTAACTTTTTGCATCAAATCTAACATTTTTTGGTAATCTACAACAATTATTTTTGCGTATTTAATATCACCAGTTTTTCCGTAAGAAGCCTGAAAAATTCTGTATCCTTTATATTCTGTAGGACTGTTAACCTGTATAACTGTTTTCTTTACTAATTTTCCATTGTCCCAGATTTCAATTTCACTGTTGAAAGATTTTATAGAACCTTTAAATTCTTTACTATCGTAGTAGTCTAACCAGAATTTATTTACTTTTATAATAAATGGTAGCCTTGCCACTTCTGTTCCCGGTTGTAAAGAACCTTCTCTAAATTTTACAAAACCATCTCTATACTCACCTTCTGGTATTTCAACCTGTCCTCTAATCCCAAAATAAGAACCCATAAAAGCACCAACTAAAAAGACTATTATTCCAATATGGGTTACAAGCATTCCCATCCTTGAAATTTTTCCTTTTTCTGCAAACAGATGGATTTCTTTTTTATCTTCTTTTACTTTTTCAACAGTTTTAAAACCTTTATCCTGTAAAAATTGAACCATTCTTTCGTAAGTTTCTTTTAAAGGGAGGTTTGTTTCATACTTTAATGTGTCAAATCTGTTTTTTAATTTGTCAGGAAAGATTTTTATAACTTTTCCGTAAGCTGTCATAAAAATTCTTGGAAATCTTTCAATAGTTGCAAATATAACAGAGAGTCCTACAAGGGCAATTAAAAGCTGATAATACCATGCATGGAATATTTTATCTAACCACAGCATCCATATAAGTTTTGCTGTATCTTCACCGTACTCTTTAACATATGTAAAGTATTCTTCACCCTGTTTTATATAGGTTGAACCTAAAATTGATAAAATTGCCAGTACTATCAGATAGAATATACCTAACTTTACGTTTCCTAACAGGGAAAATATTTTATTTAGTATCTTCACTTATTTCTCCTCCAACAGGGATATCCATCATTTCTTTGTATTTATCTACAATTACTCTTCTTACTTTTTCCTGAAATTCTGGTGATATGGGCTGGATAATATCTACAAATTTACCTTTTGATGATTGTTTTTTAGGAAAACTGATGAATAATCCACCGTGTTTTGATTCTACTAACTTTATACCTTTAATCATTAATTGTTCTTCTATTATAATATCTGCTACTGCCCTTACTCTACCACCGATTCTCCCGGTGTCAAAAGGGTAAATTTTTACATCTGTAATTTCCATGAGAGAAAATATATACCTCTTTCTTAAATTTTAAAGGGTGAGCATATTTGCAAGCTCAAACTCTTTTAAATCTGGTTTTTTAATTTTTCCAAAAGATACTTCAAGAGGTTTAAATGTGATTTTACCATTTTCATAGGCTACCATAAAATTTTTATTACCGTTTAAATAATGCTCAACGGCAAATGCTCCAAATCTTGATGCCATATTTCTATCATAAACAGTAGGGCTTCCACCTCTCTGGATATAACCTAAAACAGAGTATCTAACACCTCCAAAATCGTATCCTTTTAGATTCTTTTCAAGAAGACCTGCCATTTCCCTTCCAGATGTTACACCTTCAGCTACAACAACTATAGAAAATTTTTTTCCTCTTTCCCTTGATTGTATTATACTGTTTAAAATTGCGTGTAAAGGAAAAGGGTATTCTGGAATTAATGTAACGTCTGCACCTGTTGCCAGCCCTACTTCAAGGGCTATAAATCCGCTTTTTCTTCCCATTACTTCAACAACAAAAACCCTTTCGTGGGACATAGAAGTATCTCTTATTTTATCTATTGCTTCCATTGCATTATTTACTGCAGTATCAAATCCGATAGTATAGTCTGTACCAAATGTATCATTATCTATTGTTTTTGGGATTCCAATTATTGGAAAGTTAAATTCTTTATTTAGTAGATTAGCCCCTTGAAAAGAACCATTCCCACCAATAACAAACAGGGCGTCTATACCTTCTTCAAGAAGGTTTTTATAAGCTATTTCTCTATATTCTTTTTGAAGGAATCTTTTTTCCCTTGCAGAAAGAAGTATTGTACCACCTCTACCTAAAATACCACCTACACTTCTTGGAGTTAAAGGTTCAAACTCTTTTTCTATTAAACCTTTAAATCCTCTCTTTACCCCGACTATTTCCAGACCAAAATAGTAAGAAGACCTTACTACAGCCCTGATACATGCGTTTAATCCGGGGGCATCCCCCCCACTTGTTAAAACAGCAACTTTTTTAGTTTTTTTCATTTTTTAAGCATATAACAGAAAGAGTGGGCAACTCCCATGTCAGGTAGAATATCCCCTGTAGTTTTATTTACAAAAACTATTCTTACAGTATTTGGTAAATTTTCATAACCTTCTAAATGGACTTCTCCAATGTAATATTTTCCATTATCACATACTTCAATAGTTGAAACGTACTCTGAATTACCTATATATTCTTTTATTTTTTTTGTTGCATCAGCTTTAGATAAAGCAAAGCTTGAACCAGCAATTACCAAACTTAAAAACATTCCTGTAAAAATT
>JALSSE010000149.1 GCA_026984415.1 Hydrogenothermaceae bacterium
TTCCTAATCATACTAAACATAGATTTTGTATTTTTCCTTACAATCCTTGCACTTTCACTTAGACATTTAATAAAACTGTTTTTTGAAAAAAAAGATACACACGGTCAGCTCAGGAAAAAACTACTATTAATCCTTATATCTATGGTGATTATACCAGCTGTAATTCTATCTGTAGCTTCTATCAGTCTAATATCAAATGCAACAAAAATCTGGTTTTCTGGAAAAGTTGAGAAAGCATTAAAAAGTGTACAGGTTATTATAGACAAAAATGTTGAACTTAATGTTAAAGAACTTGATAAAGTTGCCTATCTGATTAAAAAAGGTGAAATATCACCTGAAAAAGCTATCAATTATTTTAATCTTCAATCAATAGTTATTATTCAGGGAAATAAGAAAAAAGTTTACGGAAAATTAGTTAAATTTGTAGAAAAAAAGGATTTAGAGCATAGAACAGATTATAAACTCTACTATTTCCACAACACAATGTTTATCAGGTTTTACAAAAAGTTAGATAAATCTACTGTACTTGTTATTGATAAAAGGTTACCAGATTTTATTTCAAAAAAAGAAAAAGAAATAAAAAACATTCTAAAACTGTACTCTGAATTTAAAAGATACAAAAGCCCAATAAGAATTGGCTATATCCTAACAATGTTAACCATAACTATGTTTGTTATATTTGCTTCAATTTGGTTTAGCCAATACATAGTTAGAAACCTTACATATCCAATAGAACAACTTGCAGCTGCTGCAAAAAAATTAGCCTCTGGGAATCTTAAAGTAAAGGTAAACGCAACTGGTAAATACGAAATCGGGTTGTTAATTGAAGAATTCAATAATATGGTAAAAGAGCTAAATAACCTTTACCTGAAATTAGAAAAAAGCAATAGGGAGCTCCAGTATAAAAATGAATATCTTGACGCAATTTTAGAAAATGCAAGGACAGGGGTTATTTACTCTGATGATAAAGGTAGAATAGAAAAAATAAATAAATCAGCCATTAATATTTTAAGTATAAAACCTGAAGAAATGTTAGGAAAAGACATTTTTGATATATTCAAACAGTTAGGTATTGACCCAAAAATACAAAAAGAACAAACAATAAAATACCACGATAGAATTTTAATAGTTAAAACATCAAAAATTGCAAACACAAAAAAGGGATATGTTATAGTCTTTGACGACATAACAGATATAGTTAATGCCCAAAAAGTTTTAGCGTGGAAAGAAATCGCCCAGAGAATAGCCCATGAAATTAAAAACCCGTTAACCCCAATAAAGCTATCTGCTGAAAGAATTATAAGACAGTACAAAAAGCAGAATCCAAAATTTGAAGAAATTTTAGAAAAATCAACAGATGTAATAATAAAAGAAGTAGAACATCTATCAAACCTTGTAAAAGAATTTGGTCAATTTGCTTCAATAGAAAATAAATTAAATATCGAAGAAATTTCCTTAAAAGATTTTTTTAAAGAACTTAAAAACTCTTATAAGACAGAAGACTTTAAGATAAACATTGATATTCCTGAAGAAATTATAATAAAAGGAGACAAAAAACTATTAAAACAGGCTTTCACAAACATTATACAAAACGCCTATGAAGCTACAGCAGGACAAAAAGAAAGATTATTAAATATTAAAATAACCGAATCAAATAATAAGGTAAAAATAGAGTTTAAAGATAATGGAAAGGGCATTTCTCCAGAAGATATACAAAAAATATTTGACCCTTATTTCTCCAAAAAAACAAAAGGGACTGGTTTAGGTTTAGCAATTACAAAAGAAATTATAGAAAAGCACAATGGAAAAATTTATGCAGAACCTTCTAAAGAAGGTGGTATCTTTATTATAGAACTTCCTAAAAATTAACTCGTTTAGCCAAATTTTACATATTGCAATAACAAAATTTTCTTCTTACAATTGATTAATTAAAAAAATTAGAATATTGAATATTTAATATAATCCAATACAGTTATGATATATCTTAATAAGATAAGAAAATATAAATATAGAATATGGTTAGTGTTTGTCAACTTTACCATTTTGGAATATTATCTATCTGTTAAGGATATACTAATATTATTATGAGGCAGTAGAGATGCTTAAATTAAATTTTAATAAAATAAGCTTCTTTTCCCCACAAAACATACCAAACGACTCTAAACTATCAAATCAGAACCAAATAAAAAATTCAATAACATTTAATTCTATAGGAGGTAGATTCATGAAAAAATTTAAGAAAATCTCTATGTTGGTTGCAGGTGCTGCATTGGCACTGACCTTTTCATCTGGATACGCATCAGATGAAATAACACCTGAAACGGTGTTAATAGACGTTGACACAGCTCATTCAAAATTAGGTGACCCAAACGTTAGATTTGTAGATGGGGATTCACCTAAAAAATTCAAAGAAGGACATATCCCTGGTTCAGTTAACGCTTTTGCCCATGACCTTCACATTCTTGCTGATATCAAAAAATGTGATGGGCTTCCAATGTGTCCAGACAGAGCTGCTGAATTTATTGGAAAAAAATTAGGAATTGATAACAACACTTTTGTTATTACATACGATGATGGAAGAGGTCCTAACGCATCAGGTGTATGGTTCTTCCTGTATCTCTATGGAATGGATGTTGACCACTTAAAACTAATGGATGGTGGATTAGCTACATGGAAAGCAAAAGGTTATGAAATAGAAACAGGTCCTGGAAAGCCACCACCTCCAAAAACTTTCAAAGTTAAAGTTAGAAGAGATATCATTGCTACAAAAGAAGAAGTTTTAAAAGCTATAAAGGATAAAGAACACTACGTTATACTTGATTCAAGGCACAACATGGACGAATGGGTTGGAAAGAGATTGTTAGAAGCTGTTGTTGAACCTGGTAAACATGAAAAGGTAAAAAGAGGCGGACATATTCCAGGAGCTATCTTCTCACCTTGGACAAAATATGCTGGAAACAAAGCTGGAAAACCTAACAAACACATATTCAAACCTATTAAGAAAATTCAAAGACAGTTGAAAAAACTTGCAAGAAAAGGATTTTCTCCTGACAAAACAGTTATCACATATTGTCACGTTGGTTTAGGAAGAGGTTCATTCCAGTGGTTAGCTCTAAAATTAGCTGGAGTTAAAAAAGTTAAAGTTTATGTTGGTTCATGGGATGAATGGGGTAATGACCTTTCATTACCAGTAGAAAAATAATTAAAATCTCAGCTGGGGGTTAACCCCAGCTTTTTAGTTTAAGGAGGTGTTAATAATGGAACATTCAGGCGCTTTGATAATGGGAATAATTACCGGAATTTTATTTGGTATAGTCTTACATAAAGTAGGTGCTATTAGATATTCCCGTGTAGAAGGTCTTCTTCTATTGAGAGACCTTAAAATCATGAAATTCGCGTTTATAGCTATAGCTACTGCTTCTATATCTTACGGGTTGGCAAATATTTTTGGCTTTGCAGATGCTTTAAATTTACACCCAAGAATCATGCCTTACTTAGGAATTGCCCATCTTATAGGTGGTTTTATGTTTGGTATAGCTATGGCATCGGCAGGTTTCTGTCCAGGTACTTGTGTAGCAAGGGTAGGAGCTGGAAAATTTGTTGCAATTGGTGGAGTAATTGGATTAATAACAGGAATTATTATATACAGCATGATACAACCTACTTTAGTTGAAGCTGGAATTTTAGGACAAAAAGAAAAAATAACTTTATATGGAGTTCTTGGTGTTCCTTATGGTGTTTTAGCTGTAGCGTGGGGAACATTATTCATTGTATTTGCAATGATTGCTGATTGGCTTGACCCTGCAAAGAAATATGTTGCTTCTGAAGGAAATGAGGACGAATCATTTATCTCTAAAGTTATAAAAAAAGAATGGCACTGGTTACCTTCTGGAATTTGGGCTGGTTTAGTTATTGTATGGGCTACAGCACAAGGTGAATATTTAGGTTTCTCAGGAGCAACACTTGCATTAGTTGGTTGGGTTGCTAACATGATTGGGCATCCACTTGGAATAGTTCCAAAAATCAGTGAAGGTATAATATGGCACGCTGGACTTATCATTGGAGTTTTACCTGGTGCATTTTTAAGTGCAATAGTTTCAAGAACATTTAAGTTTGATGTTGTTCCTCCATCTTTTGCTGAAGCTGTAACACCAATTCCATGGGTAAGAATAATCTTAGTATTCTTTGCTGGTGTATTTCTCGCATTAGGAGCTATGATTGGCGGTGGTTGTACTACAGGTGCATTTATTTCTGCATACCCAACTCTTTCTGTAGGTTCAATGGTTATGTCAGCTACCTACTTTATTGTAGGAATATTAACAGCAAACCTTATTTACTTTGGAAGATGGAGTAAATTTGTCCAATCTATAAAAGATGCAGAAAAAGTTTATGATTAATCTTAATTGGAAGGGGTAAGTTAAATGAGTATGATTGAAAGAATTTTGTACTGGATAGCAATAGTTGTTCTAATTATTGGGATATTTGGGTTGAAAACGCAAATTTCTAACCTTGAACAGCAGGCTCAACAGGCTGTTCAAACAGAAACAGAGTAAAAGTATGAGAATGAGGGAATAACCTCAACATTTTAAAGAGGAGGTGTTAAACTAAATGAACCCAAAGATAGAAAGAGCAATTTATATAGGAGTTATCCTAATTTTAGCTGTATTACTGGTAAGCTTTGGAAAGAAGGAAATACAATTACAAAAGGAAATACCAGTAACAGCAGATGAGCTTTACAAAAAAATAGCAAATCCAAATGTAACATTACAGATAATTGATGTAAGACCTTATGAACCAGCTGATGAAGATGAAGAATCTGATGAGGATTTTGTTTACTACGTTGATGGACACATTCCTAACTCTATACCATTCCCTGACTGTGATGAATCTAAAACTCCTAAAGAAGCTTTAGAACATATTAATCCTTACTTACCTACTATTATTGTTTCAAGAGATGGTAACCCTGAAATATTCAAAAAATGTGCCCAAAAGTTTACTATAGTTCAAAACCTGAAAGGTGGTATTATTGCTTGGGACGATGCAGGTTATCCTGAAGAAGAAGACGAATACACTCCTCCAGCAGCTGGCGGTGGCGGTGGTTGTTTATAAAAATGAGTAGTACAGCAAAATTTAATAGGGAAGTAACCTTAAAAAAACAAGGTTCTTCCCTCTTACTGAAACAATAAAAGTTATTAAAAAAGAAAAGATTATGAAACGTGGGAGTAAAGATTTTAATATTCAACTATTTAAATATTGGAAATTATAGTATAGAATTAAAAAGGAACACTTTTTTATGATTAAAATCAAGGAGGTAAGATTATGGCCTTATCTAGAAGGGATTTTTTAAAAGCCCTTAGTGCAGCCGGAGCAGGTGTAACTCTTGGTGGCAATGCAGCTTTTGCCAAAGACAAAGCTCTAATTGTAGAAGACCCAAGGGCTACTTATCCAAATAGTTCTTATACTGAAAATATGTATAGGAAAGAATTTGCCTATACTTACGGTAAAAAAGAAGAACACGGTACAGCTTACCACTGTGTAAACTGTCAGGGTAACTGTGCATGGGATGTATGGGTAGACAACGGAATAGTAACAAGGGAAAACCAGGTAGCTAACTATCCTCAAATAAATGCAAAAATACCTGACTTTAACCCAAGGGGTTGTAATAAAGGTGTTCAGCATTCTCAAATAATGTATGAAAAAGACAGACTCTTATATCCTATGAAAAGAGTTGGAGAAAGAGGCGAAGGAAAGTGGAAAAGAATAACATGGGAAGAAGCGATTACAGAAGTAGCAGAAAAGATTTATGAAACAATGCTTAACAAAGGTCCAGAAGGCCTATACATTCACGTAGGAGCTGGAATGCTTACAGAAGGTAGAGCAGCTTCTGGAAAAAGATTAGGTACATTATTAGGAGCAGTGAGACCTTATATAGCATCTTACGTTGGTGATATGTTTGCTGGTGTATCTGTTGTTTATGGAGAAGGAAACGTTGGATGTACATGGGACTTCCAGTATGTCACTGATGTTCAAGTTTACTGGGGTATGGACCCGAACAAAACAAGAATACCTGATGCCCACTTTGTATGGGAAGGAAAATATAACGGTTCAAAAGTTATAGTTATAGCACCAGAATTTAATGCTACAGCAATCCACGCTGACTTATGGGTTCCTGTAAAAGCTGGATACGATGCATTTTTAGCAATGGCTGTAATTAACGAAATCATACAGAAAAAACTATATAAACCTGGATTTGTTAAAGCATTTACTGATTTACCTTTCTTAGTAAGATTAGATAACAAAAAACTTTTAAGAATGTCAGAAGTTGATTTATCTTCTCCTGAATTTGATTCTGATATCTACAAAGTTTATAAAGAAAAAGCAGAAGAAGAAGGAGCTGAATTCCACGAAGAAGAATGTTTCTTTGCATGGAATACAAACACAAACAAATTAACTTTAATGACCGGTTCTGAAGGTCATCCAATAAAAACATTAAGACTTAAAGATGTAGGTTGGGATATAGACCCTGCATTAGAAGGAACTTGGGAAGTTACATTAAAAGACGGTGAAAAAGTAAAAGTAACAACTGTATTTGAACTTCTCAAAAAAGAAGCTGAAAAATATTCAGCAGAAAAAACATGGAAATTAACAGGCGTTCACCCATCTATTGTTGAACAATTAGCGAAAGATTTAGCATTACCAAAAGTAGTTGAACTTAACGTAGGATTTACATTAGGTAAATACTTTAACGGTTTACTAAGTCACAGGGCTGTTGCTTCAATTCCTGGATTGGTAGGAAGATTAGGACCTTACGGTGGGTTAAATACAGAAAACGAAGTTGCAATTTCTGGAATGGGTAAAATATCAGGATTTTCTGGAAAATACAAACAGAGATTTGCTTCTGGATTTACCAGTGAATTCGTTTTAGGAAAAGTTTTTGAAGATGCTGAAAAATTATACTCAGATGAGGACATAAAAAGAGGTACTGGCTGGTCTAAAAAGGCTTATTACAAAAAAGCAAAAGAAATGCTTGCTAACTATGGAACAGACGAAAAATGGAAAGAAAGCATAGGAAAAAAAGATGGAAAACCTTACTGGGATACAGTAGAAACATTCTTACTATTTGCAGATGCGAGATTTAGAAGAAATAAAGGTTCAACTTACAAGAAAGCATTCTTAGAAAAGGCAAAATTCTTAGCCTATGTTGATTTTAGAATGAGTGATTTTGCAGTATATGCTGATATCCTCCTACCAGCTAAATCCCATTATGAAGTCTGGGACATAAGAACTAACCCTGGATACCACAGATTTGCAAACTTAGCTCAGCCACCTCAAAACTTAAAACCTGTAGGTGAAGCAAAGTCCGAGTGGGAAATCTCAACAATGATTGCTGAAAAACTACAGGAAATTGCTTTGAAAAGATATGAAGAAACTGGAGATGAAAAATACATAAAAATCCCTGACCCAACTCACTCAAAAACTGGTTATAGAGAGTTAGACAAAGTTGCTGAAGAATTCACTCACCATGGAGAGTTAAGAACAGATAAAGATGCAGTTGTAAAAGCTTTAGCAGAAGTTGACCAGTTCCAACCAAATACAATAGAAACAATGAGAAAAAGAGGTGGTTTCCTTGTATTAAATGAAAAAGCTGGAAAGTCTTCTCCTCTTTATCCTGACAAACCTTACAACTCATTTGAAAATAATCTTTATCTATTTGAAAGATTTGAGACATTAACAGGTAGATTAACTTACTACGTTGACCATGATTTATGGATAGAACTTGGAGCTGCTGTTCCTACTGCAAGAGAACCAATCAGACCATCAAGATATCCATTTGTTTTAATGTCTCCACACGCAAGATGGTCTATCCACTCAACATATAAAACTTCAAAAACACTGTTAAGATTACAAAGAGGAAAACCTTACGTTATGGTTAACCCTGAAATAGCAAGGAAAAAAGGAATTAAAGATGGAGACGAAATAAGAATCTTTAATAACTTAGGTGAGTTCTATGCAATGGCTAAACTTTACCCATCTGCACCAAAAGATGCGGTAATCATAGAACACGGTTGGGAACCTTTCTTCTTCAAAGGAAAGAAAAACCACAATGAAGTAGTTGGTGATATGTTAAACCTTTTAGAGCTTTCAGACGGATGGGGACACATTAAATTCGGTGGAAACTGGGATGGTAACCAGCACGCTTATGAAACATCCGTAGATATTGAAAAAGCTTAAAATTAAAGGAGGTAGTATTAAATGTCAAAAAGACAATTAGCAATGGTAATGGATTTAAATAAATGTATTGGTTGCCAGACTTGTACTGTGGCATGTAAAACACAGTGGACAAACAGAAACGGAAGAGAGTACATGTACTGGAACAACGTAGAAACACAACCAGGTGAAGGTTATCCAAGAGGATGGCAAGAAGCTGGTGGTGGATTTGACGAACAGGGTAATTTACAGGATGGTATCATTCCAGATATGGTATTAGATTACGGTGTTCCATGGGACTACAACCATGATGAACTAATGTCTGGTGCTATAGTTGAGCCAGATTCAGACCCTGTATGGGGACCTAACTGGGATGAAGATGTAGGTGAAGGTGACTGGCCTAACTCTTACTATTTCTACTTACCAAGAATATGTAACCACTGTTCTAACCCAGGTTGTTTAGCTGCTTGTCCAAGGGAAGCAATATTTAAAAGAGAACAAGATGGGATAGTATTAGTTGATTTAGACAGATGTCAGGGGTACAGATACTGTATCGCTGGATGTCCTTACAAAAAGATTTATTTCAATCCAAAACTTTCAAAATCAGAAAAATGTATATTCTGTTTCCCAAGAATTGAAAGAGGTCTTCCTCCTGCATGTGCACACCAGTGCGTTGGAAGAATTAGATTTGTTGGGTTCTTAGACGATGAAGAAAGTCAGGTTTATAAACTTGTACACAAGTACAAAGTTGCTTTACCGCTCAGACCAGATATGGGAACACAACCTAATGTTTACTATGTTCCACCTGTACTTGCACCACCAAAATTTGATGATGATGGAAAACCTATAGAAGGGGAAAGAAGAGTTCCTATTGAATACTTGGAAAAACTCTTTGGACCTGGAGTTCACGAAGCAATCAAAGTTCTTGAAGCTGAAATGGAAAAAAGAAAGAACGGTGAAGAATCAGAATTAATGGATATTCTTATAGCTTACCACCACGCAGACATGTTCAGACTTGATGAGAACTACTATCAGAATATTGCAGCTGAACAGGGATTAAAAGGTTCTGAATTCTTCAAAATCGTTGACCAGAGATACGTACAGGGAGCAAATACACAAAAAGTTGAAATTAAAAATTATTTCTAAAACTATAAAGGGAAGCTTGTCTTCCCTATTTTAAAAGAAGTTAAGGAGGAGCTGATAATGAAAAAAGCTTTAAAAGCTGCTTTACTTGGGGTTACTGCAATTAGCGTTGTTGCAAATGCAGGAACAAAAGAGTTTTATAAATATGAAGTAATCAATGCAAAAGCTATTGATGGTGAAGTCTCATCAGACCCAAAAGCAGACATCTGGAAAACAGTAGAAGGTAAATACGTTTACCTCTATCCACAGGTTTCAGTAAGATTAAATGACAAAAAGGCAAATAAAATCATACCTAAGAAGACATTACAAAAAGCTTTAGTTAAGGTTATTTACAACAGTGATAGTATTGCAGTTTATATGAGATGGAAAGATAAAACACCTTCAATTCAACCAGTATACGATAGCGATGCCTTTGGTGATGGAATCAGTGTTGAATTTCCAACAAAATTTGGTAAAGGAATATCTCTCCCTTATATTGGAATGGGAGATGAAAAACATCCTGTAACTGTTTACTTACAAAAAAATGTAGCAGGAAGAGACTATCAGAAAAGTTTTATATCTGAAGGTTTTGGTTCAATGACTGAAATTAAATCAGATGATGTTGAATTTAATATGGTTTACAACAGAGGCACAAAAGAATGGACAGCTGTTATCAAAAGACCTTTAACTACTGAAAATGACAACTTAAAAGCAGGATTAGTACCAATCGGATTTGCTATATGGGATGGAAACAAATATGAAAGAGATGGAAACAAATCTCTCTCAAGGTGGAAGTTTATAAGACTTAAAAAATATCCTTTAGACGAAGAATACTTTAAATACGTTTCTTGGGGAGATATGATTCACTTAGAAGGTGATACTAAACGTGGAAAACAATTAATGATACAAAATGGATGTACTGGATGTCATAGATTTGCAGACCAACAAACAGCAGTTCCTGGTTTGGCCCCTAATCTTTCTGATATAGGTGGTATAGCCCATGCTCCTTACTTAAAAGAATCAATTGTTGACCCAAGTGCTATTATCATAAGAAATTTAAATATCAACAGACACTACAACAAATCAGCAAACAGAGATAAAAATGGAGCTTATCCAAACAATGATATGTACAAATGGTATACAGTTAATCCAGATGGAACTAAATCTTCAAAAATGCCTTCTTACAGTTTCTTACCAGAAAAAGATATCATTGACATAGTAGCTTATTTGAAAACATTAAGGAACTGGAATAATTTTAAGTAATCCTATATTGGAGGTAATTTATTATGAAAAAAGATATTTTTAAAAAAATTTTAATGTTGATGGTTGCTGTTTTACTTGTTGTAAATACAGCAGTAATAGCAGCAGAAGAAGATGATGAAGATAATGAAGTTGAATTATATTCTGCAGTTATAACAGCAAAATCCTGTGCAGAAAAAGCAGAAGAAACAGGAAATTTTGAAATACTTGCATCATGTCCACCAGTAGAAGCTGCTAAAACTGGATATGTAGTTTTTGATGTTGCTGAAGGTGAATACTACTACATTAAATTAGGAAACATTTACCAATACGAATTAGATGAAGGATTTGGTGGAAGTATGGATATCACAGGTGTAATTGTTGGTGAAAAAGATGGAATTCCTGTAATTGAGCCTGAAGAATATTCAATTACACCAAAACCAAAACCAGGATTCTTCAAAGGTTGTTTATAATTTAAAACAAAAGGGGCTTAAAGCCCCTAAAAAAATATATATAAATAATATAAAAAAATAATTGTGTGAGCAGCGATTTTACAGACTAAAATAATCTTCTTTTAAGAATTTATTTAATCCCAATCGTGAACATGGTAATGTTTATGCTCTATTTCCTTATGTTTATGTCTGTGGATATGAATTAAATTAGCCTCAAGAAGTTTTTCTTTATCCTTAATGAAATCTTCTAAATCCCCATCGTAAATAAGCCTGTGGTCTTCAGACAAAACTAACCCTCTATCTCCTAACTCAATAGATAAACTCAAATTATGGGTTGTTATGATGGTCGTAAGGTTTAACTCGTAAAGGAAATCTATTAGCCAGCCTGTTGAACGGGGGTCTAAATTTGAAGTTGGTTCATCTAAAAGAAGCAGTTCTGGTTCTAAAACTAAAAGAGAAGCAAGACAGACTTTTTGCTTTTCTCCACCACTTAATTTAAAAGGTGGAGTATCAAGGTACTTAAAAATACCAAGCTTTTCTGCCCAGTACTTAACCTTTTCATCAATATCTTCTATATCAAGCTGTCTCAAACCAAATGCAATCTCATCATAAACTGTCGGGTTAAAAAGCATAGTATCTGGGTTTTGAAAAAGTAAAACAACTTCTTTTCTGAAATTTTTTATAAAATTTCTTTCTTTTAATTTTTTCTTTGTAATTTTTCCTCCTTTGTAAATATAATCTCCTTTTTGTGGAAAAATTAATCCGTTAATAATTTTTAAAAGTGTAGATTTACCACTTCCATTAATTCCCAGTAAAACTAATTTTTCTTTTTCATTAACATTAAAAGAAATATCCCTTAAAATCTCTTTTTCTTCATATTTGAAAGTTATATTTTTTAATCTAATTATTTCTTTCATATTAATCTAAAAATCCACGTGATTTCATTGCTTGTGAAATTTCTTTAGAATTATTTATAGATTTATTTAAAAAATAGAATGTAATTGTTGACACAAAATTATAAATATCTTTTTTTGGAGTTGTTTTTGTTATAATTCTGCTCTTTAATGCAAGCTTAAAATCTTCAAATGTTTTTTTGAATAGAAGTATTTGACTGTAAGATAAAACAAGTATCATAGAAAATGTTTTAGAAAAATCAAGAGCTTTAAATAAATTAACTTTGCTTGCAAATAAAAAAGTTAAAAAAGTTAAGTCAAAAACCCTTAAGTTTAACAAAACTATATAATCAACCCATTCTTTATTTTGAATAACAGAGAGAACTATATAAGAAATAGAAATAATAGAATTAAAAGCCAAAATAGAAAAAAAAGATTTTTTTGCCAGATTGAAAACATTTTTACCTGACAAAATCAAAAGAAACAGAAGAAAAACAAATAAAAACTCAACATTATGGAAAGAAGTGAGAACTAAAATTAAAATAATATAAATCAGTAAAAATATTTTATGTTTCATTATTTCTCTTTTTATTTACAAGAAATTTCAATAGATAGAAAAAAATAAAGATAGAAATAACACCAATAATTGCTGAAAAATAGTAAGAAATTACCTTATGTTCTTCATCTATTGAATAATCTGGAATTAAAGGCTTTATTATTTCTTTACTGTTTTCAATACCTTTTGGAATATAACCTAATAATTTTTTAAAATATTCTAATCCCCACTCTCCCCAAGCAGGATTTTCTGTTAATAAACCAACTGGAACTATTATAATGAAAAATAAAAGCAGTAATAAAAGTAATTTCTTAACCTTCATTAACTTTAACCTTTCCAAAAGATGACCTTATCTTTTCAATAAATTTTACAACAAGTAAAGTGTAAATACCCTCCACGACACCGAAATAAATCATATGTGAACCAACAATTGCAGGAATAGTAATTTTTAAATCAAATGGAAAAAACAGAGGCTTTCCCTGTTCATCGTGGAAAAAATACGGCTGTATTCCTAAAACAAAAGCAATTACAACTGAAGCTGAAACAATAGATAACCATCCTGAAACAAAAAGTGCAACAGAATAGTTTACTTTTTTTAAAATATTAAATGCATAATAACCTACAAAACCAGCCACAAAACCCATTGAAATAGATTCCACAGCCCACGTGGTTATTCCACCATCTCCAAAAAGTAAAGCCTGTATCAAAAGAACAAGACTTATAGAAACAAATGCAATCCATGGATTAAATAAAATTGCTATTGACGCTGTACCAATTGCATGTCCACTTGTTCCACCTGGAATAGGAATATTTATCATCATAATAAGAAAAGAAAGGGCAGTAAGGGTTGAGATAAAAGGAATTGTCTCTTCAGACAAACTCTCTTTTAATTTCTTAATACCGTAAATAAATAGTGGAACACATACAACATAACTTGTTATATAAGTCTGTGGAGACAGATAACCATCTGGAATATGCAAGCTACTTCTCCCAATCTTATTTAAAATTTATTATATCAATTTATAATTAGTATCAAAAATGATATTTATCTTATATTTTGTGTTTAAAATAAAAAAGGCGGGTTATAACCCGCCTTGAAAGAAACTAAAAAATTTATTTTATTAAGCTTTTGCTTCCATTTTTTCTGCTTTTTCAACAGCTTCTTCAATACTTCCAACCATATAGAATACCTGTTCTGGTAAATGGTCCCATTTACCTTCAACAACTTCTTTAAATGACCTGATAGTATCTTCTTTCTTAACGTAAGAACCTGGCTGACCTGTAAACTGTTCAGCAACGTGGAATCTCTGTGCTAAAAATCTCTGAAGTCTTCTTGCTCTACCAACAATAGCCTTATCTTCATCTGATAATTCTTCCATACCAAGAATTGCGATAATTTCCTGTAATTCTTTATACCTCTGGAGAATTCTTTGAACTTCCCTTGCAACGTGGTAATGTTCTTCTCCAACATACTCAGGAGCAAGAGCTTTAGAAGTAGATTCAAGAGGGTCAATAGCTGGATAAATACCAAGCTCAGCTAATCTTCTTTGGAGAACAATAGTAGCATCCAAGTGGGCAAAGATAGAAGCTGGAGCAGGGTCTGTAATATCATCAGCAGGTACATAAACAGCCTGAATAGAAGTAATAGAACCATTTGTGGTAGATGCAATTCTCTCCTCAACTTCACCAACGTCAGTTTGGAGAGTTGGCTGATAACCAACGGCAGATGGTAGTCTTCCTAAAAGTGTTGAAACTTCAGCACCTGCCTGAACAAACCTAAATATGTTATCTATAAATATAAGAACGTCTTGATTTTCAACATCTCTAAAATACTCAGCCATTGTAAGACCAGTTTGGGCAACTCTAAATCTAACTCCAGGAGGCTCATTCATCTGACCATAAACCATTGCTGTATAAGGTAAAACCCCAGATTCTTTCATTTCCATCCAGAGGTCGTTCCCTTCCCTTGTTCTTTCACCAACACCAACAACAACAGAGTATCCAGAGTGGAATTTTGCTATATTGTGGATTAATTCCTGCATTAGAACAGTTTTTCCAACACCAGCACCACCGAATAAACCAACTTTTCCACCTTTGATAAGTGGAACAAGTAAGTCAATAACTTTAATACCTGTTTCAAACTGCTCAACTTTAGTAGCCTGGTCTTCAAAAGAAGGTGCAGGTCTAAAAATTGGCCAGTGTTCTTCAGCTTCAACTGGACCAGCTTCATCAATTGGCTGTCCTACAACATTAAAAATTCTTCCTAATGCCGCTTTTCCAACAGGAACTTTAACCGGTGAACCTAAATCTTCAACTTCAGCTCCTCTAACTAAACCTTCTGAAGGTCCATAAGCAATAGTTCTGACCCTACTTTCTCCAATATGCTGTGCAACTTCTAAGTAAAGGTCTTCAATATATTCTTTCCCTGTGTCATCAATAGCAGTTCTTTTTACTTTCAATGCGTTTCTTATTGCTGGTAATTCTTTAGATTCAAACTCAACATCAACTACAGGTCCAATAACCTGTACTATTTTTCCCATGTTACTCATTTAATTTATCCTCCTAACTTTTTTATCTTATTTAATAGCTTCAGCAGCGTTAATAATATCAATAAGTTCTGTTGTAATAGCTTCCTGTCTTGCTTTATT
>JALSSE010000150.1 GCA_026984415.1 Hydrogenothermaceae bacterium
AGGTTTCAGTTTATTTTTAGACGCATAAAAATATGCTTTTTTATATATTTCCCTTACAGGTTTATTTTTTAACTCTGGAAATTTCTCAAGATAAAAATCTATTCTGATTTTATCAAAAGATAAATACTCAATTTCAAATTCATCTTTTATATCTTTGTAAAAAGTAGTTTTTCCTGAACCGGAAATTCCAACTGGCATTATTAATATTTTCTTTCCCTTATTTCTCTTCAAAAAAGTTTTTAACCATTCCATCATAAGGGAATATAATTTAAAATTAGTAGTTTTCAATCTTGTTTAAAAAAAAGAAAAAAATAAATTATTTAACTGTTTAAAAAACGATAAAGAGGTAAGAATTTGGATAAAATAATAATTCACGGTGCAAGACAGCATAATTTAAAAAATATAGATTTGGAAATCCCCAAAAATAAATTTATTGTTATTACTGGTCCTTCTGGTTCTGGTAAATCTTCCCTTGCATTTGATACTATTTATGCAGAAGGTCAGAGGAGATATGTTGAAAGTTTATCTGCTTACGCAAGACAGTTTTTAGGATTAATGGAAAAACCTGATGTTGATAACATAGAAGGGCTGTCTCCTGCAATTGCGATAGACCAGAAAACAACATCAAAAAATCCCCGCTCTACTGTTGGAACAGTAACTGAAATTTACGATTATCTAAGACTTTTGTTTGCAAGGGTTGGTAAACCATACTGCTCAGAATGTAATAATCTGATTGCGTCCCAATCACCAGAGGAAATTTCCGAACAGGTTCTAAAATTTTCAGAAGGAACAAAAATACAGATACTTGCCCCTGTTGTAAGAGGAAAAAAAGGAGAGCATAAAGATATTTTTGAAAAGATAAATAAAATGGGATTTCCACGGGTACGGGTTAATGGAGAAATTTATTTAATTGAAGAGGTTCCAAAACTTACAAAAAACAAAAAACATACAATAGAAATAGTAGTAGACAGGATTGTTATAAAAGAAGGAATAAGAACAAGACTTAATGATTCCATTGAACAGGCTTTAAAATTAGGAGAGGGACTTGTCATTATTAACAATCTAACTGAAGAAAAAGATTACATTTTTAGTGAAAAATTTGCCTGTCCAGAACATGGATTTTCTATTGCAGAATTATCCCCGAGACTTTTTTCTTTTAACAGTCCATACGGTGCATGTCCAGAATGTAATGGACTTGGAGTTATACATAAAATAGATTTAGACCTTTTAATAGATAGAAACCGTTCAGTTATTGAATCTTTCAGAATAACAGACAGTTTTTATTTTAAATATATCAAGGGGATGATTTACGACATTATTAGATTTAACGGTATAAATAGATATACCAAATTTAAAGATTTACCTGAAAAAATACAGGATGAATTAATAATAGAAATAGTTCCTTATTTAGAAAGAAAATACTTGGAGATTGAAAACGATAAACAGAGAGTTGAATTGGAAAAGTTTATTAGAGAAGTAGAATGCCCTTTATGTAAAGGAGCAAGATTAAAACAGGAAGCTCTCCATGTACTTGTAAACGGAAAAAATATACATGATGTAGTAAAAATGAATATATCAAAAGCTTACGAATTCTTTGAAGATTATGAAAAATCAGAAATGTCTCCAAAAGAAAGAATGATTTCAGAAAAAATAGTTAAGGAAATAAAAGAAAGATTAAAATTTCTATTGGATGTAGGACTTGACTATCTTACACTTGAACGCTCTGCAACAACACTATCAGGTGGAGAAGCACAAAGAATACGGCTTGCAACCCAGATAGGTTCTAAATTAAGCGGTGTTCTATACGTACTTGATGAACCTTCAATCGGACTTCATCCAAGAGATACAGAGAAACTAATAAATACCCTTAAAGAATTAAGGGATTTAGACAACACAGTGATTGTTGTGGAACACGACCCAGAAACAATAGAAGAAGCTGATTTAATAGTAGATATGGGACCAGGAAGTGGTGTATACGGTGGAGAAATAACAGCAACTGGTTCGCCTGCAGAAATAATGGAAAATCCCCACTCTTTAACTGGAAAATATTTGTCTGGAAAATTAAAAATCCCTGTTCCTGGGGAAAGAAGAAAACCTCAGAGTAAATGGTTAAAAATAAAAGGTGCAAAAGAACACAACTTAAAAAATATAGATGTTGAAATTCCTCTTGGAGTTTTTGTAGCTATTACTGGAGTCTCTGGTTCTGGAAAATCAACACTCATTTACGATATCTTGTGGCAGGCTGCAAAAAATAGATTTCATTTTAGAAATGAATATGTTGGAAAACATGAAAAAATTGAAGGTTGGGAAAATATAGATAAAGTTGTAAATGTTGACCAATCACCGATAGGGAGAACTCCCCGCTCAAACCCTGCAACTTATACAAAAGTATTTGACCAGATAAGAAACCTTTTTGCCTCTTTACCAGAATCAAAAATGAGGGGATATACACCCGGTAGATTTTCATTTAACGTAAAAGGTGGTAGATGTGAAGCCTGTAAAGGCGATGGAGTTGTAAAAATTGAGATGCATTTCTTACCAGATGTTTACGTTACATGTGATGTGTGTAAAGGAAAAAGATACAATAAAGAAACATTGTCAGTAGAATACAAAGGAAAGAATATAGCTGATGTCCTTGATATGACAGTAGCAGAAGCCCTTGAATTTTTTGAAAACATTCCTTCAATCAGGAACAAACTAAAGGTTTTACACGATGTAGGGCTTGACTACATAAAATTAGGGCAGCCAGCAACAACATTATCCGGTGGAGAAGCCCAGAGAATAAAACTTACAAGAGAACTGTCAAAAAGAGACACAGGGAGAACCCTTTATTTACTTGATGAACCAACTACAGGTTTACATTCCCATGACGTAGGAAAATTATTGCATGTGTTAAACAGACTTGTTGATAAAGGAAATACAGTTGTCGTTATAGAGCATAACCTTGACGTTATTAAATCTGCAGATTGGATTATTGATTTGGGAAAAGAAGGTGGAGATAAAGGAGGACAGCTAATAGGAGCTGGAACACCTGAAGAAATTTCTGAAAATGAAGAATCTTATACAGGTTTATTTCTAAGAAAATATTTAGAAGGAATAAAAATTTAAATAGAAAAAATTTCTATTTACATGTACTTTTATATTAAAAAGATTTAAACTTATTTTATAGGGGATAAATTTAATGCAAATTTTAAAAAAATACTGGATAGGCTTTTTTGTTTTAATATTAGTTCTGATAGGTGCATACTTTATTTACCTTAAACTCAACCCTAAAGAAATACCTCCAAATCTTGTGGTGGGAACAG
>JALSSE010000151.1 GCA_026984415.1 Hydrogenothermaceae bacterium
AAAATGTTAGAAAAAACTCTGTTTGAAAGTGAAAAAGAGAGGGCTGAAAATCTGATGATAACAGATTTAATGAGAAATGATATCGGAAGGATTTCAAAAGCTGGAACTGTAAAAGTTTTGGAGCTGTTTAAAATTACTAAATATAAAACGTTATTTCAGATGAGTTCATTGGTTAAGGGAGATTTAAAAAATAAAACAGGTTTAAAGGAAATCGTTTATTCAACATTTCCTCCCGGTTCAATAACAGGTGCACCAAAAAAAAGAGCAATGGAAATTATAGATGAAATAGAGAAGGAAAAAAGGACAGTTTACTGTGGAGCAAATATTTTGATTAAGCCTGACCTTGATTTTATTTCTTCTGTTGCAATCAGACAGTCTATTTTTCAAAAAAGACAGTGTTATATTTATGTTGGAAGTGGAATTGTGGCAGATTCTATTCCAGAAAAAGAATATGAAGAAACTATCTTAAAATCAAAGGCCAATATAGAATCCCTTAAATAATCCTGTTTTCTTTGTTTTCATCTGATTCAATAAGTCTTAGTATAAACTCTTCGTTTTTCTTTGAAATGTTTGTTATTCTTATTCCATAACAGACTGTTTTTCTTTGTTCATTTATATTGTTAATTCTCCCTTCCAAATCAACCTCTTTATTTCCTAAAATAAACTTTATTTCTACTTTGTCGTCTATTAGAACTCCTAATTTTTGTTTGTCTTTCGCATCAATGCAGAACTTTGCGCCTTTTGGTGATAGGTCGTATAGTTCGCCTGAAATCCATTCAGAAAAGAACTCTTTATTTTTTATTAAACCTGAAATTTCTAATTTTACCCTTGGAACTTCTCTCCTCTGTAATCTATGTATATCAAATGTATGGGGCATTTTCACAATAACTTTTCCTTTTTCAAGATAAGCGTCAAGAACTTTTGCTTCAAACATATAGTTGGCGTCATCTTTCCTTACAAAACTTATTTTTACATTCTGTCCTTTTTTTATATCAAAAGGTATTTTTGACACGTGGAATATCATCCAGTACATATATCTTTCATCTTTATCGTAAAGGGCTACTTCATAGCTGTTTTTTGCTTTTGTCTTTAGCATTCCACTCTGGAATATTTCTATATCTTTTGTTATTGTTATTGGCTGCAAGCTGGAAGATACTTCAAATCCTAATTTCTTCCTTATATTTTTTATAAATTCTTCATCGTATTTTGGATTTTTTTCAATATATGCATTTATTATTTTTTCAAAAGGAGATTTAAATTCAAGGGCTAATAATGGGTCCCTGTTTAACTTTTTTGAATATTTCCATAAAAATTTAGTTTCTTTCTGGGTTAATCCTTTTTCTTCTGCGTATTTTTTGAATTCTGAATAAAGATTTCTGTTTTCTAAATATTTTAAAACTCCAAAAACAATTAAACCTACTATTATTAACAGAAGTAAGATTAGTATTATAATGTTTATGTAGTTATTTAAGTTTTCCATATCTATTCAACTGTTACTGTTTTTGCAAGGTTTCTTGGCTGGTCAACATCTTTTCCAAGTAAAGTTGCTATGTGGTAAGAAAGAAGCTGTAAAGGTATTATGCTCACAATAGGGTATAGATTTTCTTCTACTTCTGGTATGTAAATATAATCTTCTGATATATTTTTTAGTTCTTCATCATTTTCATTTCCAACAGAAATAATTCTTCCTTTCCTTGCTTTAACCTCCTGAACATTAGAAAGCATCTTTTCGTACAAAGAGTCTTGAGGAGTTACACATACAACAGGAAGTTTTTCATCAATAAGGGCAATAGGACCGTGTTTCATTTCTCCAGCAGGATAACCTTCTGCATGTATGTATGAAATCTCTTTTAGTTTTAAAGCACCTTCAAGGGCGATAGGATAATTTAACCCTCTACCTAAAAACAGAAAATCGTTAGAGTTCTGGTATTTAGAAGCAATGTCTTTTATGTAATCTGAATTTTTAAGCATTTCTTCAACAATAGCAGGTAGTTTGTTTAGCTCATTGTGGAAGTATTCTATTTTTTCTTTCGGTACTTTACCTTTTACAAGACCTGTTCTTAATGCAAACATAAATAAAACTACAAGCTGGGCTGTAAATGTTTTTGTTGCTGCTACTCCTATTTCTGGACCACAGTAAGTGTAAAGTACATAATCACTTTCCCTTGCAAGTGAGCTTCCTACAACATTAACAATAGAAACTATCTTTGCACCCTGCTTTTTTGCATCTAAAAGGGCAAATCTTGTATCTGCTGTTTCTCCAGACTGGCTTATACCAATTAATAAAGTTTCATCATCAACTATATAGTTTCTATATCTAAATTCAGATGCATAATCTACTTCGACTGGAATTCTTGCAAATTTTTCAATCCAGAATTTTCCTACCAACCCTGCATGGTAAGATGTTCCACAGGCTATTATAATTACTCTTTTTATTCCTTTTACCATATTGAAAAGTTCTTCATTTGGGTTTGAGAAACATCCAACGATTGTATCACCAATGGTTCTTGGCTGTTCAAAAATCTCTTTCAGCATAAAATGTTTAAATCCTGCTTTTTCAGCAATACTTACATCCCAGTCCACATGGAAAGGTTTTTTTTCTACTTTTTTACCTTCAAAGTTATAGATTTCCACATTGTTTTTTTCAATAACGGCAATTTCCCCATCATCTAAAGCAATAATATCTTTTGTGTATTCAAGAACTGCTGGAATATCAGAAGCTATTAAATTTTCCCCTTTTCCCAATCCTATAATAAGAGGGCTTCCTTTTTTTATAGCTAAGATTTTATCAGGTTCTAATGTTGAAATAACTCCAACTGCATAGGCACCTTTTAATTTTTTAACTACTTTAAATGAAGTTTTTAATAAATTTTCTTCATACAGGTCTTCAAATAAATGGGCAATAACTTCTGTATCTGTTTCTGATTTAAATTCATATCCTTTTTCTTCAAGTTCTTTCCTTAACTCAAGGTAGTTTTCAATAATTCCATTGTGAACTACAGATATTGTTCCTTTCTGGCTTATATGTGGGTGTGCATTGACTATAGATGGTTCACCGTGGGTAGCCCATCTTGTATGACCTATTCCTATTGTTCCTTCAATTTTTTTGTTCCACAGGAATTCCTGTAAATCTTTTATTTTTCCAACCTGTTTTTCAACTATTATCTTATTTTTTTCTTTATCTATTACTGCAATTCCTGCAGAATCATAACCTCTGTATTCTAACCTCTGGAGTCCATATAGAAGAACAGGGACTGCTTTCCTATCTCCAACATATCCAATAATT
>JALSSE010000152.1 GCA_026984415.1 Hydrogenothermaceae bacterium
GATGTATGGATAGAAGAAGAATTTTTGAAAAGGGATGACATTCCAGCTTTAAAACTAAAAAAAGCAATGGAAGCCTTTTATGTACTTCATTCTGAAAATGTTATTGTTTCTCCCCATAATGCCTATAACACAAAAGATGCCCTCCACAGAATATTAGATATAACAATTGAAAATCTTTATGCCTGTGTAAAAGAAGGAAAACCAAAAAATATTGTTTCTGAAACAGCCTGTTAACCAGTTAATAAATTTTTTAATGTTAATGCATTTTTAGGTGCGTAAGCATTGTAGTCATTATTGAAATATATAAAACATTCTTTAAAATTGGCTTTTTTAATTCTTTCAGCCCAATCTTTTAATTCTTTATCTGAATAGTCATAATCGTACCATCTCTCTTTTCCATGGAATCTAACATACCCAAAATCTGAAGTTTTGATTAAATCTTCTGGTAACTTTGGGGAACTTATAGAACAGAAAGATATATTGTTTTCTGCCAGAATATCGTAAACATCTTCGTTCCACCAGCTTTTATGCCTGAATTCAACAACATTTTTAAACTCTAAATTTAACTGGTTTACTATTTTTTCAAGGTTGTTTTTTGAGTATTTATAACTTGGTGGAAGCTGAAAAAGAAATGTACCTGTTTTTTCTTTTAAATTTTCAGAAACAACACTGTAAAATCTATTAACTAAATCTTCTGTTCCGTTAAATTTTTTTAAATGGGTTATTGTTTTGTTTACTTTTACAGAAAAAATAAAGTTTTCTGGTGAATCCTTATACCATTTTTTGATTGTTGAAGGTCTTGGAAAATGGTAAAAAGTAGAATTTATTTCAACTGTATTAAAAATTTTTGAGTAGTAATTAAACCACTGGTTAGGTTTCAAATCTTCAGGGTAAAATTTCCCTTTCCAGCCCCAATAAAAATAACCTGAACAACCGATAAAGTATTTCATCTTTCCTTCTCACAATCTTTTATTATTAAATCTGCCATCTGATTTGCTTCGTGCAAAGTCTCAGATAAACAGCCGTACTGACAGGATTTTTTAGCCCACTTTTGAAGTTGTGGGTTTTTTAAATTTATTAATTTAACAGCTTCTTCACAGGATGTTATTTTTCCTGATTCCCTCTGTTTATAGCAATAAATAGAATAATTTCCTGCTTTTTTGCACAGCTCATCAGCGTTTGAGGAAATAAAAAATAAAAACTGTAAGAAAATTAATAGCTTTTTCATTTAAAAATTTCCCAGATAACATTTTTTAGACTTTTAACACTTTCTTCAAAAGGGTTTTGACTTTTTAAAATTTTAGCAATTACAGAAACATTTGTCATTTCTTCAACAATCTGTGGATTTGTGTTTTCTGAAATCTCATTTTCTCCAGAAAATCCATTCATTACAATTCCTTTTATTTTTATGTTTTTGTTTTTTAATACTTCAACTGTTAAGGCAGTGTGATTTATAGTTCCAAGCCCAGCCCTTGAAACTATCAAAGCAGGAATTTCTACCAAACTAACCAAATCAAGATAGGTATAAATTTTTCCATTTTCTTTTGTTATTGGAACTAAAATACCTCCAGCACCTTCAACAATCAGGTAATCGTATTTAGTTTTTAGAAATGAAAAATCTTCTACTATTTTTTTAATGGAAATTCTTTTCTTTTCAATTCTTTCAGCAACAAGAGGTGCCACAGGATTTTTAAAAGAAAAACTGAGAATTTCAGTTAATTCCTGTCCTGTGATTTTTGAAAGTGAATAAGCGTCATTACACTTTTCTTCACAGCCAGTTTCTACTGGTTTGTAATATCCAACTGTGTATCCATTTTCTTTTAATAAAAATGATATAGCTTCAGATACAGTTGTTTTGCCAACCCCTGTATCTGTTCCTGTAATGAATATCTGTTTTTTCATCAAATATTTTCAATATCTTTTAATGTCTCAATATTTTTTAGGTTAAGGTTTCTATTTATTCTTTTTATTAATCCTATTAGAACTTTTTTAGGACCTATTTCAAAAACTGTGTCAACCCCATTATTTACTAAAAATTCTACTGTCTGCACCCATCTAACAGGTGAGTAGAAATGAGCTTCAAGTTCGTTCCTTATCTCGTCTTTAGATTGGATTGGTGTTGCTGTTATATTTGAAACAACTGGTATTTTTGCATCTTTTATTTCTATTTCATCTAAATACTTACCAAATTCTTTTGCTTTATCCCTTAATAGTGAAGAATGGGCTGGAACAGAAACTGCAAGAGGAACAACTTTTTTAGCTCCCCTTTCTTTTAAAATTTCCATAGCCTTTTGAACTGCTTCTTTTTCTCCAGAAATAACAGTCTGTTCATAAGAGTTATAGTTTGCTATTTCAACTATTCCAGATACTTCTTTTAGTACTTTTTCTATTTCATCTGCTGGAAGTCCAATAACAGCAGCCATTCCACCAACACCTTCAGGAACAGCTTCCTGCATAAGTTTTCCTCTGATATTTGTTATCCAAACTGCGTCTTCTAAAGATAAACTTTCTGAAACTGTTAATGCAGTGAATTCTCCAAGTGAATGTCCTGCTGTAAAATCTGGAAGTATATTTTTTTTCTGTTTTAGAATGTAAAATACAGAGTAAGAGGTTAAAACTAATGCTGGTTGTGTGTATTCTGTTAAATTCAGTTTTTTTTCATCGTTAAAAATTATGTCTGTCAGGTTAAATCCTAACCTTTCGTTTGCCTTTTCATAAAATTCCTTTATTTCATCAAAATTTTCGTAAATATCTTTTCCCATTCCTAAATATTGAGAACCCTGTCCGGGAAATACAAAAGCAAGTTTACCCATTATTCCACCTCAAATTTTGTTTTTAATATTTTAACAGAGAATTTTTTGGAGTTTATTTTTGATATCATAAGAATAGACTTAAAATTTTGTTATTATATTTTATTTACAGGACAAATAATCAATTTAAGTTATATTAAATTATTTAAAAACCTTAAAAACAGAGGTGCAGATGAAAGATAGACTTAAACATATAAGAAACTTCTCTATTATTGCCCACGTTGACCATGGAAAATCCACATTAGCAGATAGACTTATGGAGTTTACAGGGGCATTAGAAAAAAGAGAAATGAAAGAACAACTGTTAGACACCCTTGAAATAGAAAGGGAAAGGGGAATTACAATAAAACTTCAGGCTGTTAGATTAAAATACAAAGCAAAAAATGGCGAAGAATTCACACTTCACCTAATAGACACACCGGGACACGTAGATTTTGGATATGAAGTATCCCGCTCCTTA
>JALSSE010000153.1 GCA_026984415.1 Hydrogenothermaceae bacterium
GAAATTTTTAATAAATTAAATAAAGAAAGTTTTAAAATAGTTGAAATTGGAGCAGGAAAAGGATATTTAGCCCACGATATTTTAGAACACCTAAAAAATAAATATCCTGAAATTTATGAAAGATTAAACTACACGATTATAGAAAAATCTCCATATCACATTGAAATACAGAAAACAATTCTAAAAGAGTTTGATGTTGTTGAATGGAAGCAGGATATTATAGATTTTCAAGATGAATCCATTGATGGAATTATTTTTTCTAATGAGCTTTTTGATGCTTTCCCTGTACATATGATAAGAAAGAAAAATAACAAAATTTATGAAGTTTACATACAAATGAAAAATGAAGATGAAGTTGAAGAAACAGAAAGAGAGCCATCTAAAGAGATTTTAGATTATATAGAAGAATTAAAAATAGAAATACCTGAAGGTATGACAACTGAGATTAACCTTGATGCAGTAGATTATATTCAAAAAATAGGAAAAAAATTAAAAAAAGGTTATGTAATAACTGTAGACTACGGCTATCCTTCAAAAGAGTTATACAAAGAATACAGAAAAAGAGGAACTCTTTTGTGTTATTACAGACATAAATACTCTGAAAATTACTACGAAAATGTTGGAATGCAGGATATCACTGCCCATGTTAATTTCTCTGCACTTTATCACTTTGGAAAAAAGTCTGGGTTAGAGCTTACAGGTTTTACAGACCAGGCTCATTTTCTATCAAATTTAGGGTTAATGGAAATAATTATGGAACTACAGGAAAAAGGAGATTTTGAGTCTTACGAAAGAATAAATAGATTAAAAACCCTCGTTCTTCCAAAAGGTATGGGTGAAAAATTTAAAGTTTTAATCCAGCATAAAAATGTTAAAAATCCTGAAATCAAAGGATTAGAAATAGTTCCTTACCAGAGCGACAGGTTCAGGTTATGATAACTTCTTTTATTGTTGCGGTTATTGTCCTGATAGTTGCAGTGTTTTCTGTCTGGTACAGTGCAAGGATTTCTTTTGTAAAAAATGTTTCTATGATGAACGCCTTTTTATCAGTTTTAATCAGTTATGTAAGTATGGGTTTGTTAAAAATAATACTAATTCAGCTTAAAATGTTTTCTCCAATAGCTGTACTTTTGGGAGGATTTTTAATCTTTTTCATTTCACTTAAGTATTTTTTTAAAGAAAGCTGGATTAAAACATTTCTGATTGCTTGTTTATCAGTTGTTGTAATGGTTATAATGATTATTCCTATATTTGTAGTTGGTGGTGCTCTACAGGCTTATTTTCAGCACGTTAAATAGCTTCAAACCCTTGAAAAAATTGGAAAATTCCATAATTTTAGGGCAAATAAAAAGAGGGGTGATTTAAGGTTATGTTAGAAGAAATTAAGGAAAAATATGAACAATTGGCAAACCAATACGAAAATATAAAAGAAATTCTAAATCCTGAAGGTATAGAAAAAGAAATTCAGGAAATAGATAAAGAGATGGGGCAGTCTGACTTCTGGAATGATACAAAAAAAGCACAAACTGTTTCTGCAAAAAGAACAGTTTTGGCAAATAAATTAAATAAAATAAAAGAAGTAGAGAAAAAAATTAACGACATAAAAGAGTTTATTGAAATATTAGAAATGGAAGATGACGAAGAAACAAGGAAAGAACTTTTAACAGAGTTAGATAATTTAGAGAAACAGTTAGATAAAATGGAAATAAGCAGTTTACTTTCAGAAGAACACGACACAAAAAATGCTATTGTCTCTGTACAGGCTGGTTCTGGTGGTGTTGAAGCATGTGATTGGACTGAAATGCTGTTGAGAATGTATTTAAGGTGGGCTGAAAAAAATGGATTTCAGGTTGAAATTGTTGATTATCAGCCTGATGATGTTGCAGGTGTAAAAAGTGCAACTTTCATTGTAAAAGGACCTTTTGCATATGGATATTTAAAAGGAGAACAGGGAGTTCATAGACTTGTAAGGATTTCTCCTTTTGATTCAAATAAAAGAAGACACACATCTTTTTCTGCTGTGTCTGTTATTCCAGAAATTGATGAAGATATAAATGTTGAAATTAACGAAGAAGATTTAAGAATAGATACATTCAGGGCTTCTGGTGCTGGTGGACAGCATGTAAATAAAACAGATTCAGCTGTAAGAATTACCCATTTACCAACTGGAATTGTTGTCTCTTGCCAGAGTGAAAGGTCACAAATACAGAACAGACAGAGAGCTATGCAGATGTTGAAAGCAAGGCTCTACCAGTTAGAATTAGAAAAGAAAAAAGAAAAAGAAAAAGAGCTCCAAGGTGAAAGAAAAGATATAACATGGGGTAGCCAGATAAGGTCTTACGTATTCCAGCCTTACCAGATGGTTAAAGATTTAAGAACAGGACACGAAACAGGGAACATAGAAGCTGTTATGGATGGAAATATTGATGACTTTATAGACTCTTATCTTAAATGGAAAGCAACAGAAGTCAATCAGCAGTAATCAGGAGTAAAGGTTTTGATAAAATTCAATAAATACTTAAAAGACAAGTACGGTGGAAGAATACAAAAAATTTCTATAGACGCAGGGTTTACCTGTCCCAATAGAGATGGAACAAAAGCCTCTGGAGGTTGCACATTTTGCAACAACATCTCTTTTAGCCCATACGCCATGACAAAAGAAGCAGTAGAAGAACAGATTGAAAAAGCAATAGACTTTTATAAAGGAAGGTTTAAGAATGTAAAGGGCTTCCTTGCTTATTTTCAGGCTTATACAAATACATATGCACCTGTAGATAAATTAAAAGAAATTTACGACAAAGCCATGGAATATGAAGAAATAATTGGAATGTCAATTGGGACAAGACCAGATGTTGTTCCAGATGAAGTTTTAGATTTAATAGCAACTTATACAGTAGAAAAGCCAGAAATATGGGTAGAGTATGGATTACAGACAGCAAACCCAAAAACTTTAAGGGATATAAACAGAGCCCACGGAGTTGCAGATTTTGTTGATGCAGTTTTAAGAACAAAAAAAAGACCTAACATAAAAATATGTGCCCATATGATAGTTGGTTTACCAGGTGATGAGTATGAAGACTATATAGAAACGGTAAAGCTCATTTCTTCTTTGCCTGTAGATGGGATAAAAATCCATCCTTTACACATAGTCAAACACACAACAATGGAAAAACAGTTCCATAGAGGAGAAATCAAAACTTTATCTATGGAAGAATACGCAAAAATAGTTGCAGAGTTAGTTGAATATCTTCCT
>JALSSE010000154.1 GCA_026984415.1 Hydrogenothermaceae bacterium
CCGCAAGAAATAATAATTGTTGTAGGACATAAAAAAGATGATGTAATTAGTTCAATAAACTGTGAAGGATGTACATTTGTTGAACAAAAAGAACAGTTAGGAACAGGTCATGCTTTAGGTGTAACTATTGACAGGTGGAAAGATTTTGATGGATTTTTATTGATTTTAAACGGTGATACACCATTAATAAAAGGAGAAACATTAAAAAACGCCATTGAATACTTAAAGGCATTGATAAGATATCAGGGGGCTAACCTGAATGATTTCCATGGTTTTAGAAATGAGAATGTAGGTGGTGTTGTCCTTACAGCTAAAGTTCCAAATCCATATGGATATGGAAGGGTGATTATAGACAAAGACCATAAAGTTGTAAAAATCGTTGAAGAAAAAGATGCTACTTTAGAGGAAAAGCAGATAAATGAAGTTAATTCTGGTATTTATATTTTTTACGCTCCTTATATTAAAGATTTAATAGATAAACTTGAAAATAAAAATGCCCAGCAGGAATACTATCTGACAGATATTATCTCCTTACTTAAAGAAAAAGGAAAGGACGTTTATGCTTTAGAAATTCCAGACTACAGGGAAATTTTAGGTGTAAATGATAGATGGCAGTTAGCTTTTGTTGAAAATATTTTAAAAATGGATTTTATGCAGTTCTGGGCTTTGAATGGTTCTACAATACATAACCCAGAGAGTTGCTGGATAGAATTTGACGTTGTATTATCAAGGGATGTTGAGATATTTCAAAATGTTATGTTAAAAGGAAATACAGAAATAGGTGAAGGAACTGTAATTGAAGCAAATTGTATTATAAAAAATTGTAAAATTGGAAAAAATGTAAGAATCTATGCTAACTCTATAATTGAAGATTCAGTAATTGAAGACAATGCTGAAATCGGACCATTTGCAAGGATAAGAAACCACGCTGTAATAAAATCAAAAGCAGCAATTGGAAACTTTGTAGAAGTAAAAAAGTCAGTTGTTGGTGAAGGAACAAATGCAAAACATTTGACATACCTTGGAGATGCAGAAATAGGAAAACAGGTTAATATAGGTGCTGGAACAATAACCTGTAATTACGATGGTTTCAAAAAATACAAAACAATAATAAAAGATAAGGCATTTATTGGAAGTGATACTATGCTGGTTGCACCAATTACTATTGGAGAAGAAGCTATAACAGGTTCTGGCTCTGTTATAACAAAAGATGTCCCTGATAAAGCACTGGCAATAGAAAGGGCACCACTTAAAATCATTCCAAATTATGCAGAGAAAAGAAAAAGGAAGGCAGAAACAGATGAAAAATAGTTTTAAGTTCTTTTTGGTATTTATTTTTACCCTAACTTTATTTTCAAATTCATTTTCAGAAGAAAAAAACAAAAAAGGGGATTTGTTGTTATTAGATAAAATTATAATGATAATAAATGGCGAACCGATTTTGAAATCTGAATTAGAATTTTCAAAAATATGGTTTAAAACCACAGATGATAAAAAGGCACTTCAAAACCTTATAGACATAGTTTTAATATCCCAGCAGGCTAAAAAATTAGGTATAAGAGTTTCACCTTATGAAATAAGAGAAGCCCTTTTAAATGTGGCAAAGGCAAACAATTTTAAAACTATAAAAGAGTTTAAAGAACATCTTATTGACCAGGGTATTGTTTATTCAGAATTTAAATCATTTGTACAGAGGGAAATTTTAAGGACAAAATTTATTCAGCTTTATTTAAAACCAAGTATTTTTAAAGGGATAAAAGAAGGAGAAGTCCAAAAAGTAAGAAAAGTAAGGATTATTTATTTAGACAAAAATAAATCTGGTTATATAAACAAATTAAGGCAGTTAGAAAAATTACTAAATAAGAAAAATTTTGCAGAATTTGCGAAAAAGTTTTCCGATGATGAATTTACAAAAAAGGAAGGTGGACTGTTAGGTTATGTAAAAAAGGGAGATTTACTGAAAGTTTTAGATGATGTTGTATGGAACCATAAAGTTGGAGAAATATTTGAGCTTGAGACAGAAAACGGGACTTACTTTATTTATATAGAAAGTGAACAGCAAAAAATCGTACCTAAAGAAACATTAAATCAGGAACAGCTTAAAAAATTAGAAAAAGAGTACAAAATGTACGTAAAAAAATTAAGACAGGATGCCTATATTGAATTTTTAGATGAAGATATAAAGAAACTTTATGAGGGTTCAGATGATTAAAGATTACATAAGAAAAGTGGTTGAGAAACAAGACCTTTCATCTGAAGAAATTAAAAATCTTTTTAATATTTTAATGTCTGGAGAAGCCACAGATTCGCAAATAGGGGCTGTTTTAACTGGTTTAAGAATGAAGGGAGAAACTGTTGAGGAAATTTCTTCGGCAGCTAAAGTAATGAGAGAAAAATCTGTTAAAGTTCCAGTTAAAGATAAATCCAGACTTATTGACACCTGTGGTACAGGTGGTGATAAAGTAAATACTTTTAATGTTTCAACAATTACAGCTTTTGTTGTTGCTGGTTCAGGTGCAAAAGTTGCCAAACACGGAAACCGCTCTGTTTCTTCTAAATGTGGAAGTGCGGATATAATGGAAGCCCTTGGAGTAAAAATAGATTTACCTCCTGAAAAAGTAGCTGAAGCTATAGAAGAGATTGGACTTGGTTTTTTATTTGCTCCAATTTACCATCCTGCAATGAAAAATGTGATAAGACAGAGGAAAGAGATAGGAATAAGAACTATCTTTAACATATTAGGACCTTTATCAAATCCAGCAGAGGCTAACTATCAACTGATGGGAGTTTATTCAAAAGATTTAGTTGAACCTTTAACAAAGGTTCTTTCTGTTCTTGGGATTGAAAAGGCATTTGTTGTCCATGGATTAGAAGGGTTAGATGAAGTTTCTATAACAGGGGAAACTTTAGTAGGTGAATTAAATGGAGATGATATTCTTATTTATAAAGTAAAACCAGAAGATTTTGGACTAAAATCTGCAACTTTATCTGAGATTGAAGGTGGAGATTTAGATTACAATTTAAAAATAGCCATTGATATACTTGAAGGAAAGGATAATTCACCAAAAACAGATTTTGTTGTTCTTAATTCGGCATTTGCCCTTAAGGCAGTAGGGCTGGTTAATGAGATAAAAGAGGGTATAGAGTTAGCTAAAGAGACTGTTTACTCAAAAAGGGCATTTGAAGTTTTAGAAAAATTAAGAAATTTTAACTGATACAGCATTTAGTTTTTCTACAAATAA
>JALSSE010000155.1 GCA_026984415.1 Hydrogenothermaceae bacterium
AACCAAATAACATTCTGCAAGGAAATTTTTTCTTTTTAATCTTTTTGACATTCTGAAAAGAACATTTTTAATGTATCTTTTATCCCTGTAAGACAAAAAATAATTTTTATCTGACAAGTAAGGAATAATTTTTTCTAATTTTTTTGGTTTTTCAAAATTTCCATTAAAAAAATGGAAGTAGAAATAATCTATAAATTCTTCTAAAGTTAAATTACTGTAAAAATGAAAATTTATTGCTAAAAAATGGTCGTAAAAAATATCAACAGCTATTCTGCTGTACCTTCTTAAACCTTCAGGAAACCGATAACAGCTTTTTTTAAAGATTGGATTTGAATCTGTAAAACTATCAATTTTTCTATGTATAAAAATCCCCCTTTTTATTTCAGGGGGATAATTATTTTCCTGTCCTGCTTTTACAAAATCACCTAAAAAATTTCCAATCATCTCATCACTATTGTTCCGTGAGAGATGAATATGTGCCAAAAAGTTCATAAATTAAATATTACTTCGTTATTTCTTTTTTCAACTTCTCTAAATATTTTTTGTCTTTGAATTTCTCTTTTAAAGAAACAACAAACAGGGCTGCCTCTCTACCGTTTATAATTCTGTGGTCAAAACTAAATGTCATATTTGTAGTTCCATTCCTTTCTCTACCTGTTGCTACAATTCCAACAAGTCCAGGAGGTATTATTGCATCAAAAGATTTTATGTCGTACATACCTAAATTTGAGATAGCAAAAGTTGCTCCAGTAAGGTCTTCAGGTGATAACCTGTTTTCCTGTGCTTTTTGTTTTAGATTTGCCAAATCTTCTTTTAATTCAAGGAGATTTTTCTGGTTTACATTTTTAACAACAGGGGCATATAAATCTTCATTTACAGCAATTGCAACAGAAATATTACTGTTTGGATATATTAGATAGTTATCATCTTCCATTTTTGCCCTTAATCTATCGTGGAGTTGCATTGTATCACCAATAACTTTTAAAATCCAAACTGTTAGTGTAGCTGTTTCATCGTGGGGTACTTTTGATGTATCTATGTCTTCATAAATGTGAAATACAGGAATTTCAACACTTTTTGATAGAGAAGAAATCAAACTTTTTTGAATAGATGATATCTCTTTTTTAACAGGTATGTTGTTTTCTAATATGTACTTTTTGACTTCTTTTTCTGTTATCTTTTTTCCGTATTTATCTACAAGTTCTTTTAAATCTATTTCATACTCTTTTGCCAGTTCAAGGGCTTTTTTAGAGAAGAATTTTGAGTAATAAAATTCTTTTATATCTTTCTCGTGGGCTGGAGAAGGTAAATTTCCTTTTTCCTGTTCTTTTTTCAGGTCTATACCTAACTCTTTTGCCAGTTTTTTTGCAGATGGGGATGCAGTCCCTTCTGGGAGTTCTATCTTTTCTTCTTCCGGAACTTCAACTTTTATTTCTTCTTCTTTTTTTTCTTCTGTTGAAATTGGTAAAAGTTCTTCTACTATACTTGTTTCTTCCTTTTCTTCCTTCGGTGTTTCTTCTGTTTTCTCTGTCTTCTTTTCTCCTGCTTTTGATACATCAGTTTCTATTATTGCAATAGTCTCACCAACAGGGACTTCTTCCCCTTCTCCGTGGATAATTTTTTCAATAACACCGCTTTTGAAGGAAGGAATATCCATTACAGCTTTATCCGATTCAACTTCAACAACAGGCTCGTTTTCTTCAACTTTATCACCTTCTTTTTTCAACCATCTAACTATTTTTCCAACTTCCATTGTATCTGTTAATCTTGGCATTATAAGTTTATATTCCATGTTTTTTACCCCAAGAAATGATTTTTTCTGCTATTTTTTCAGGAGTTGGAATTGATGCTAATTCAAGTTTTCTGTTGTAAGGAGTAGGTACATCTTCCCCACAAATCCTTAAAGGAGGTGCGTCTAATTCATAAAATATTTCTTCTGTAATTTTTGCAGTTAATTCTGCTGCATAACTTCCTGTTTTTGGTTCTTCAGTTACAATAGCAAATCTTTTTGTTTTTTTAATTGAGTTTAAAATTGGTTCTAAATCAATTGGATTTAGAGATACCAAATCAAATACCTCACAGGTTGTACCTAACTCTTTTTCAATTGTTGGAACAGCTTTCATTGTATCGTGGAACATTTTTAGGTAAGAAATTATAGTAATACCTTCCCCTTCTTTCATTAACCTTGGAACGTAAGGTGAAAAAGAGTCTAATTTCTGGAAATCCATTTTTTCTGCGTATAGTAGTTCGTGTTCTAAGAATATTACAGGGTCATCAATAGATATTGCATATTTTAATCCGTAGTAAGCAGAAGTTGCGTCAGTTGCAACAAATGTTTTTAGCCCTGGTACAGATGCAAAAATTCTTTCAAAGCTCTGTGAATGCTGAGCTGCAAGCTGTTTAGCAACCCCTTGTGGAGTTCTTACAACTAATGGGAGTGTTATTTTTCCACCACTCATATATCTGAGTTTTGCAGCCTGATTGATAATCTGGTCCATAGCTATAAGTGAAAAATTAACAGTCATTAACTCAGCAACAGGTCTTAATCCACCAATTGCCATACCAACAGAGTTTCCTACAATAGAATTTTCAGCTATTGGTGTGTCTATTACCCTTTTTTCTCCATATTTAGCGTATAAGCCTTCTGTAACCCTGTAAGTTCCCCCGTAAAAACCAACATCAATTCCTAAAACTACTACTGTTTCGTCTTTTTCCATAAACTCATCTAATGCTTTGTTTAAAGCTTCACGATATAACATTTGTACACACCTCACAAAAAACGTCGTTGTATAATTCATTTAAATCTGGTTCTGGAGATTTGGCAGCAAATTCAACTGCCTCTTCAACTTCCTGTACTACTTTATCATCAACGTATTTTATATAACTTTCTGTTAGCAACCCTTCTTTTATACCTCTTTCTTTAAGACGTTCTATTGGGTCTTTTGATTTCATTATTTCCATTTCAAGGGGAGGTCTGTAAACGTTTGTATCACTCATCGAATGTGGTTCGTATCTGTATGTTAGGGCTTCTATAAAGTAAGGTTTTCCTTCAGCCTGCATATACTCTTTTGCTTTTCTTACAGCTTCAAACACTTCAAATACATCCATTCCATCAATCTGTACAGAAGGCATATAGTCTTTAGCTTTCATGTATATATCTGTAAATGCTGAAGCTCTACTAACGTGTGTTCCTATTGCATACTGGTTGTTTTCACA
>JALSSE010000156.1 GCA_026984415.1 Hydrogenothermaceae bacterium
GTGAGCACGTGCGGAATATTATGGGCAACGGTTTGAATATGCGTAGTTGCGGACTTTAAAGCACTTAACTTTCGGTCTTTCATTACATTTTGTTCAAAGGTACAAATTTTAAATTTAGCACAAAACCGCAATTACGTATATTTTTTGTTGGGTGCAGGTTATTTTCTCTTTAATAAATATCTCATAAAAGTAGTTGTTAAATCTATTACAAAGCTCATTTCACCTTCCTGAACATTATCATTGTGTTTTATATAATTATTTTGATATTTTGAATAATAGTCAATTAATTTTTGAAACATATTTGTAACTTCATTTGATGCTCCTCTGCTTTTTTGGTACGCACCAAGTTCAGGTAATTGTTTTTCTAATGGTTTTGAGTTATCTAAAATATCTTTTAAAAGTACTTCAAGAGAAAGTCGCATATCATCTAACACATTCCTTTGATAATTTTCAGCTTCAAATTTTTCAATGGCAGAATTATACAATTTAAATGATTTTGGGTATGACACAAGCCATTGTTTCGTTTCCTCAATTAATAAAACATTAGTACCTTTATCATAAGTGCTTTCATCAAAAGGATTTGGATGATATGTTTCAGTTTCATCGATGCAAGAATTTATAAACGAATAAACATCTTTTTCATTCTCACTCCATACAAAATCATTTTTTAGTGCAAACAAAGGAATTTCATCTTTTTTAAGTAAAGTTGTAGTGATTTTTACTTCATAAATATCTTTAAAAGGAATTAATTTGCCTTTCATTCTTATAGGTTTTTGTTTCAAATAAAGACTTATAAATTCTCTATCAAACTCCTCATAAGACATCATCATCTTAAATTCTGTTGTTTTATTTTTGCTACGATAGAAATGATCTATTATAAGATTGAATTTTTTATCAATTATGGGGTTTCGTCTAAGAATGTTTGGATGTAATCCGTATGATGAATAACACGAACTAAGAAAATTTAAAAAATTCTTTTTATAATTTATTTCTTGTTTAAAAGTTTCGTTTAAATTTTCGAATGTTTGAACAAACGCACCTAGAAGATTTAACCAAAATGAATTTTCATCACTGATATAATTATTATTTTGAACAGGTTTAGGTAATTTTTTATTATATTATTCTATTAATTGCTATTTCTTTATGCGTATTTTTACATGAAATCAGGAAAATTATTAAATTAAATATTAACATTAATAGCATCCAAGACTGTTTGTCCTTCACCTTTTGTTTTTCTTTGTACTTTTTCATGTGGATAAATATTATTATTTGTTAAACTAAATTCACCTTTAATTTGGGCGACTAATAAAGATGTTGCTTCTATCTGTTTATTAGTTAGCGCCTCCCATTGACTATCTATATAATTTCCAATCACTTCAATCCCGATCGTATTAGAATTTTTTAGAATACCAAAATATTCGGCATACATCTGTTTTGAACTAGAAGCATATATATGTGCCACAGAAATATTTAAACTAGCAGTTTGGTAAACCGTACCATCTTTATCAACATAAAAATGAGCTCCTTTTATTTTTGTTTTTGATTTCATCCATCCTCCTGGATAATTACTACTGACTGATCTATGAAGTATTAAAGCAATGATTTTTTTATTCATATGTGGTCTTCCACTCTCAAGAGCTGGTATATGATCTATAGTGATATTGTCGTTTGTTGAAAAACCTTTTGCGTTTAGATATAATCGCACTTTATATTTCAACCCAAACCATTCCACACCGTCTGCATCGCCATCGTACCATCTATTTGCAATTTTACCATGTACTTCATTATAAAAGGTGTTTGTAAAACTCTCTCCTGAAACATTCGCTTTTACTAATAGATATAAATTTGCTTTTTTATCGGTTGCGTCTTTTAAAAACTTTCTATAAAGCTTTAATTTTGTTTCGTTTTTTGGTGCTAGTTTAATTTTGGCTATTGACCAGTCTTTAAAGTCATCTTTATTTTCTATACTTCCATCTCTAGAAAAATTTCCTATTTTTTCTTTTATTTCTTTTACATTAGAATTGTTATGTTGAACATAAATACCAACACCTTCAAGCTCTAATTCTTCTTTATCTCCTTGTCTTAGTTCAACTATGGTTTCTCCTGACTCTAATCCTTTTGATTGAACAATAATATATACTTCATCATAAAATTCTGCTTCGTCTAATTTAGTAAAGCTTACTTTTCGCTTAATTAAAGGAATTTGAATTGTATCGCCTTTTTTATATGAATCTTTTGTTAATACACTTGTTATTTTTTTCTTTGTTGTATGCTTATCGGTTTTATTTAATTTTTTACTTTTTGTTTCGCTTGTGAAAATTATTTTAGCTAAAGTTTTTTTTTCTTTATCTGTTTTAGATTTATAATCTTTAGAAAAGGTATATTTATAGGTCTTTGATGAAATTACTTTTTCTTCATTTATTTTGCCTATAAATGCTGTAGTTATTTCCTTTGTAATTTTAATTTTTACTTTATTTCTAGGTTTTATAGTATTATCTGGCATAGCTATTATTTTTCAGTTTCTTGTTCTGCAATTATTTTTAATTTGATTTTCTGTAAATCGCTGGTAATATTAAAATCCTTAATGGTACCATCTTCTAAGATTTCTCCATTGTATTCAAAATCTTTTTTAGGGTTATTTAAATCAATATCTCTAGCTTCACCAATCATATTTTCTGTTTTTAATACTAGATATACTTCATTTCCTATTTCTAGCTCAACGTCTTCATTTCCTTCTATATCTGTGTAATAACAGTCTATTACTTCTGGTTCTTCCTGATCCAAAGTAGTTGGTTCAACATCATCCATATCAAAGGTTTTTCTCCAAGGTGCGGAATATTCTATGGCTGAGTTATTGTCTTTTACTCCACCAGCAGAAATGTGTAGTATTTCGTGCATGGGTTGTGAACCGTTTGCGGTAAAACGGTTGTCCCATCTTAGCAAATGGCAATCGTATAGTTTTAATTTACGGGTTCTTCCTTCGCCAAAACGTGAGGAAATATGGAGCTCTATTTCTTTTGTTAGGTTTGGTGCAAAAGCCCAATATGCTAGATTTAAAGTTCTTCTGCTTTCTATGGCAACTCTTAATCCTAGAAAGACACCTTTGGTTGTTGGTCTACCGTTTACATCTACATGTCTTTGGTAGCCAAAAGAAAACCAAAGGGCATTTATTTCTTCGTCATCTATAATTATTTTTGCTTTTACACTCATCTTTT
>JALSSE010000157.1 GCA_026984415.1 Hydrogenothermaceae bacterium
ATTACCCATTTTATAGATTTAGAAGGTCAAAAGAAATTAATAAAAGAAAAAGGATTAACAGAAGACCATTTTAAATTATTAAAACTAATTTATGAAAGAACAGTAGCCAGCCAGATGAAAGATGCCCTTTACGATAGAACTACTGTTAACTTTGATATAAAAGGATACAATTTCAGGACAACAGGTTCTGTTTTAAAATTTGAAGGGTATAAAGCAGTCTACAAGGAAGAATCTCAGGAAGAAACAAAAACCCAGAAACTACCACCTTTAGAAGTTGGAGAAAAGGTTAAAAAATTAAAAGAAAATCTTGAAGAAAAATGGACTAAACCACCTGCAAGATATACAGAAGGAAGTCTTGTTAAAAAATTAGAAGAATTAGGAATAGGAAGACCTTCCACATTTGCATCTATCTTAAAAACAATAAAAGACAGAGGATATGTTATAAAAGATGGGAATGCATTAAAACCAACAGAAAATGCTTACCATTTAGTTGATTATTTAGGAAACAAATACAAATGGGTAATTGATTACGATTTTACAAGGAAAATGGAAGAATTTTTAGACAAAGTTGAAGATAGGAAAAATAACTGGAAAGATTTTGTAAAGGAACTTTATGAAAAATCAAAAACAAGGGAAACAGGTGTAATCTCTAAAAAAATGAGAGATTATGCTTTAGACCTTGCGAAAAAGCACGGGAAAGATATCACAGAAATATTAGAAGACCCAAAAGCTTTAAAAGAATTTATCGATAAACATCAGGATACAAAACCTACAGAAAAACAGATAGCCTATGCAAAATCCCTTTCAGAAAAAACAGGAATTCCTCTAACAGAAGAGGCTCTAAATGATAAAAAAGTTATGAAAAAATGGATAGACAAAGCTAAAAAAGAAGCAATGAAAACATACCAGTTATCAGAAAAACAGAAGAACCTTTTAATTAAAAATGGAAAAGAAGACCTGATTGATAAACCGGAAGAAGCTCTAAAGTGGATATCAAATTATTTCAAAGGAAGATTTAGAAAGAAAAAATAGTACTAATAAAAAAGGCGGGTTGAAGAACTCAACCCGCAGGAAATGGAGGGGGAGGGAGGGGGATACTTAAGTAAAATAAATATAATACGTAAGTTGTTTATTTTAATGATTTTTATCATAATTTAAAATAAAAGTTTAAACTGTTAAAATAGTGTGAATATCAAAATCAGAGGTAAGAAAAATGCTTGGAAAAGAAGAAGTTTTAAAAGTTGCAACTTTATCTAAATTAGAGTTGAAAGAAGAAGAAATAGAAATATTTTCTCAGCAATTACCAAAAATAGTTGAGTTTGTTGAAAAATTAGAAGAGCTTGATACAAAAGATGTTCCGCCTTTTTATGAACTCCAAAGTATAGAAGCTCCAATGAGAGATGATGTTTCTCAGAAAGGTCTCAGTAATGAAGAAGCCGTTAAAAATGCACCTCAAACAGAAGGTGGATTTTTTATTGTTCCAAGGGTAGTTGGAACCGAATAAGTTTTTATGTAAAAAATCAGGAGGATAAAAATATGAGTGAAGTTTTAGACAAAGAATTAGAGGCTAAAAAAAGAGCCTTAGAATCAGCAATAGCCCAGATTGAGAAAAAGTTTGGAAAAGGTTCTGTAATGACTTTTTCTTCAGAGGCTGTAAAAAATATTGAAACAATTCCTACTGGTTCTTTAACTCTTGATATGGCTATTGGAATTGGTGGAATTCCAAAAGGAAGGGTTATTGAAATATACGGTCCAGAATCTTCAGGGAAAACAACCCTTACACTCCATATGATTGCAGAAGCACAAAAACAGGGAGGGAAAGCTGTTTTTATTGATGCTGAACATGCATTTGACCCAAAATACGCTAAATCTATTGGAGTAAATCTTGAAGACCTTATAATATCCCAGCCTGATTATGGGGAGCAGGCTTTAGAAATAGCAGAAACATTGATAAGAAGTGGGGTTGTAAGTATTGTAGTTATTGACTCAGTGGCAGCACTTGTTCCAAAAGCAGAACTTGAAGGTGATATTGAAGATTCAAATATAGGTTTACATGCAAGATTAATGTCAAAAGCTATGAGAGTTTTAAAAGGTGCTGTAAATAAAAGTAATACATCCCTTGTTCTGATTAACCAGATTAGAGAAAAAGTTGGTGTTATGTTTGGAAACCCTGAAACAACAACAGGGGGAAGAGCTATTAAATTCTTTGCAGATTTAAGGTTAGAAGTTAGAAAGAGTGATATAAAAGATTCAGGAGAAAAAATTGGAAGTAGAGTAAGGGTTAAAGTCGTAAAAAACAAACTTGCACCACCATTTAAAGAGGCTGAGTTTGATATTCTTTATGGTGAAGGAATTTCCCAAACTGGAGAAGTATTAGATTTAGGAGAAAAGTTTGGACTGATTAAAAAAAGTGGAGCATGGTACTCTTACGGAGACCAGAAAATTGGTCAGGGAAGAGAAAAGGCAAAAGAGTTTCTTAAAGAAAATCCTGATATATACGAAGAGATAAAAGAGAAAATAATTCAAAATATATCAGGAAATATGAATGAAACTTGATGATATCTTAATTGCTGCTCACAAAATAGGGGCTTCCGATATACATTTAAAAATTTTTAAAGAACCAGTTGTAAGAAAAAATCGGAAGCTCCAAATACTTGAAGGTTTCGGAAAATTAGATAAAGATTTACTGGAAGAATACATTAAACAGGTAGTTCCTTCAGAACAAAAAAGAAAGTTATTAGAAGAAAATGGAGAAATAGATATATCCTATTCAATACATAAAGTCAGCAGGTACAGGGTAAATATATATAAACAGAGAGGAACTTATGCCTTTGCTTTCAGGGCATTAAAAACAGAAGTTCCAAACATAGATGAATTGATGCTACCTAAGAAACTTTATGATATTGCTTTAGAACCAAGGGGGCTAATCCTTGTAACAGGGCCAACCGGTTCTGGTAAATCTACAACCCTTGCATCTATGATAGATTACAGAAATTCAAAAGAAAGGGATGTAATAATTACAATTGAAGACCCGATAGAATACCTTTTCAGTGATAAAAACTGTTATATTGTCCAGAGAGAAGTTAGTTTAGACACAAAGGAATTTTCAACAGCATTAAAAGCTGCATTAAGGGAAGACCCAGATGTTATTATGGTTGGGGAAATGAGGGATATAGAAACAATAGAAATCGCATTAAGGTCAGCAGAAAC
>JALSSE010000158.1 GCA_026984415.1 Hydrogenothermaceae bacterium
AAACAAAACCTCTCCAGTAAAGCTGGTTATCTTTAATTTTTTTCACTTTTGCCCTGAAAATCAAACTTGAATCTTCCTGAATTGATGAAACATCTCCTAAAGAAACAGAATCGGAAAATCCAGTTTTAATTCTGCTCTGCTGGTTTAAGAAATTCAGTATAGGATAATTTGTCCTTGGAAGAATTACAAACATTGCAATAGTTAAGGGAATTGACAGTAGAGGGATTAAAGATGTTTTTAGGAATATCTTAACTATAACTCTATTTTCTAAAGAAACTCCTTTTCCAGCTGAAAAATAGCTTAAAAATATAACAGAAGTTGTAATAAGAAAAAGTAAAGATAAAAGGTAGAATATAAAAATTATGCTAACACTTAGTAAAGAAGAACCTGCAAGTAAAAAAACAGATATAGTGTATATCTGCATGTAGTCTCTGTACCTTTTCTTTTCAATTAGCTTAAGTCCAAGTAAGATGAGAAGTGTTTCAACTAAAGGAACAATTGGGTCATTTAAATTAATTCTTAAAATAAGTAATCCCACAAAAATTAAAGAGGAAATATTAACTATCCATCTATTTATGTAATATCTATCTTTTACATCAAAATAAATAGAAATAAGAAATAAAGTTATAAAAGAAATTGAGTAAATCGGGCTGATATATTTATAAACAATAGAAAAAGCTATAATAGAAATAATGTAAGTCAAAACTTTAACTATATTTTCTACTTTTGTTTCTTTATGTTTCCAATCCATATCTGGCAAGCTCTTTTAATAATTTAATTTTGTGGTTTTTAGATAAATCTGGTTTAAAAATATTATTTTTAATCTTCAATCCGAAAGGGATTTTCTTTTTGTAAAAATCAGTTATAAGGTAAGTAATACAGGATAATTTTTTTTCAATATCTTTTATTTCAATAGAATCAAAATCTATAATTACAGGTTTAAAAGAAGATGATGACATTTCTTTTGTTTTTAGTTTGTCAGTTTTTGCTGTTGCCTTCCAATTTATGTATTTTAAAGGGTCACCTGCTTTATAATCTCTAATTGAAATTATTTCTTCATCAAATCCAGTTTTTTTTGAAGAAGTTTCCCCTTTCTTGTCTTTTTTGCCTTTTTCTTCTGTTATAAAATTACATGGTTTTGGTTTTGGAAAAACTACAATTTCTAAATTTTTATCTATAGATTTACATCTGGTAAAAAAATTAAAAGGAAAAACAGAACATATCTTTATTTTTTCTATTTTGTAAATACCTCTTTTATTAAAATTTAGTTCAATTAAAATTGAATCTTCAGATTTTTTATCAACAAAAAGAAAAATGCCAGTTTTCCCAAATATTTCAACTTTTGTCAGTAAAGTAGGAAAAAATGATTTTTTATTTTCAAGTTTTATCCTAAATATTGTAGGGGTATTGGCGTAAATTTCATCAGGAATTTCTAAAAATAAATTTAACTTTCCTATGTTAATCTTCCCAAAAATCCCAGATATTCCCATAAAACTCAGCATACTTGCAACAATAAAGTAAAGGAGGTTGTTTCCAGTATTAACGGCAGAAAATCCAATAAATAGTGTTAGAAGTATGTAAAGCCATCCAAAGAAATTTATTTTAATTAAACCGGAAGAGGAATTTCTTCTATTAAAGATTTTACAATCTCCTTTTTTGTTGTTTCTGATATTTCATCTTTAAAAAGTACTCTATGGGGGATTAAATATTCAACAAGTTCTTTTATATCCTCTGGTATGACAAAATCTCTTCCTTTAAAAAATGCATTTGCTTTTGCTGTATACATAATGGCAAGGGAGCCTCTCGTTGATAAACCTGCTGTAATGTGAGGATTGTTTCTTGTTTTGTTTGTTATATCAAGTATGTAGTCATAAATTTTGTCTGAGATGTAAATGTTGTTTTTTATTATATTTTGTATATCAATAACTTCTTCAGGTGTCATCATAGGTTCGATAGAGTAAAGTTCTTCCCTTTTACTTCCACCTTTCAGTATTTCTAATTCAGCTTCCCTTGGTGGATAACCTATGCTTATTTTCATCATAAATCTATCCATCTGAGATTCAGGTAATGGGAAAGTTCCAAACTGCTCCACAGGGTTCTGTGTAGCTATTACAAAAAAAGGTTTTTTTAGCCTGTATGTATTCCCTTCTACAGTTACCTGTTTTTCTCCCATTGCTTCCAATAAGGCACTCTGGGTTTTTGGTGTTGCCCTGTTGATTTCATCAACTAAAACAATATTGTTGAAAATAGGTCCCGGATGGAATTCAAAAATTCCTTTTGATTTATTAAAAATTGATAAACCTGTTATATCTGAAGGGAGTAAATCACTTGTACACTGGATTCTGCCGAAACTTAATCCTAATGCTTTTGATATACCTATTGCCAGCGTTGTTTTTCCTAAACCTGGTAAATCTTCAATTAGAAGATGTCCTTTAGAAAAAAAACAAAGTAATGAAAGTCTTAAGGCTTTTTCTTTTCCGTGTAAATAGTATGAAAGAAAATCTATTATTTCGTTTAGTTTTTTACTTTTTTCCATAAATTTACCTACAACTGAATATTATCAATTAATCTTGTATTACCAACGTAAACTGCCAGTGCAATTATATCTCCTTCTTCGGCTGTTTCTTTTGGTTTTAAAGTTTCAGGGTTTACTATTTCAATATACTGGATTTCTTTTACTTCTGGATAATTTAAAATCATCTCTGACATCTCTTTTTTTAAGTTTTCTACATTTCTTTCCCCATTTTTGAAAAGTTCCTTTGCATAGAATAACGACTTACTTAAAGATAAAGCAGATTTTCTTTCTTCTTCAGAAAGATATTTGTTCCGTGATGAAAGGGCTAATCCGTCTTTTTCTCTAATTAATGGACATCCTACTACATTCACATCCATATTTAAATCTTTAACCATTCTCTGTATAACCTTGTACTGTTGATAATCTTTTTTCCCAAAGTAAGCGTTATCTGGATTGATTATGTTAAATAGTTTCATAACAACTGTTGTAACACCTTTAAAATGCCCTTTCCTGTATGCACCGCACAGATTTTTAGTTAATTCTTCTACTATGACATAAGTTTGAAAATTTTCAGGGTACATTTCCTCAAATGTTGGATAAAATACATAATCAACTTTTTCTTTTCTGCATATTTCTAAATCCCTTTCAAAATCCCTTGGGTATTTGTCTAAATCTTCA
>JALSSE010000159.1 GCA_026984415.1 Hydrogenothermaceae bacterium
ATTCATTGGAATATGTTTTCCCATCACATCCACAGACAGGGTCGTAAACCATGGTACATGCAGTTGGTATTTTTGTACATATACCAATTCCATTGCAATCTCCCACTTCTTTTTCACAGAAGTATCCTGTTTTACAATCGTTGTTTGTTTCGCAACTTACCTCACCGTCATTTCCAGAGCCACAGTTGTAAAATAGAAAAATTGCAGTTAGAAAAATGATTTTCTTCACTTTAAAACTCCCACTGGTTATTGTATTTTTAAACTTATAAATAAAATATAATATTATTATTAAATTTTAAAAGGAATTGTATTGGGCGAAGAAAAGGATATTTTACAAACAAATAAAAAAGTTTTAACTTTCGTTATTATTTTAAATCTTGTTATTGTTGTATTACAGATTATTTTCGGGATATACAGCCATTCTTTAGCCCTTGTAACAGATGCAGTTCATAATTTTCAGGATGTAATTTCTCTAATTATAGCTCTGATTGCTGCAATCTGGATGAGAAAAAAGCCTACACAAAAGATGACTTTTGGTTATCTCCGTGCTGAAGCAATGGCTGGTTTTGTTAATTCTGGATTTTTAATTGGTGCTATATTTTTAATTATCATAACAAGTTTTGAAAGGCTAATAAATCCACAGGATGTAGAAGGAATTTTTGTAATCATTATGGGCGGAATAGCTTTGATTATTAACGGGTATTCTGCTTATCTTCTTGGATTTCACCACCATCACCATGGAGAAGAACATGACCACAACCACGAAAATTTAAATATAAAAGCTGCTTATCTTCATCTTTTGAGCGATGCTGGAATTTCTTTAGGTGTTGTAATTGGAGGGATTTTTATTTATCTTTACCATATTTACTGGATAGACCCTGTTATTTCTATTGTTTTTAGTCTATATATTTTAAAGGAAACAGTGCCTATTCTTGTTAAGACTTCAACTATTTTAATGGAAGGAGTTCCTTATAAGTTTGATATAGAAGAAATTGAGTTAGAAATAAAATCTATTCCAGATATTATTGATGTTCACGATTTTCATATCTGGGCTTTATCTTCCAAAGATATTTATTTTTCAGGACATATTACAGTTAAAGAAAATTTAAGTTTAAAAGACATAGACAGGCTCATTTCAGTAATTCAGGAAAAATTAAGAAAAAAAGGAATTAATCACATTACAATCCAGCCAGAAATAAAAGATTTCCAATGTGAAAATGTACATTAAGATTAAAAAATTTCTTTATCAGTTAAAATCTAAACTTTCAACTAATTCCTCATTTTTAATAACATCTGCAGAGTATAAAATGGCGGCTAATATGTCTTCTTTTGTTAAATTTGGATAGGCTTTTAAAAGGTCTTCTATTGTCATTCCTTCCCCTAATTTCGTCAGTATAAGTTCAACAGGTATCCTTGTTCCCTTTATTATTAGCTTTCCTTTTAATATATTTGGGTCTGAAGTTATTCTATTTCTATACTTCTTTTTATGTCCCCCAATTAAAATTTGTTTACTAAAATATCTGGTATAAAATTCTAATGTGTTTCCATCAATAACTAAATCCACCTAATATTTTATTAATGTATAGCAAATATATTATAAGAACGAGATTTTTACAATATATTTAATATTTAACCTCTTATCTTCCTCTCTATCCTTTTTATCTTTTCCTCTGTGAGATTGTAAAATTTAAAATTAAAGTTGATGTTTTACTTATAACTACTAAAAAGCTTTAAATCTTTAATATATTTAAAGTCTTTTTTATTGTAAGTTAATAGAGGAACATCATAATATATAGATGTTGCAGCTATTAAAGCATCAGGAATTTCCAATCCATGACTTTTTGAATATTGTTCTATTAAGTCTAAACCAATTTTTGATATCCCTTCATTTATTAGCAGTAAATAAAAATTTTCTAAAAATTTTTTTATTTTGCTTAGCTCTCTTTTATTTATAGCTCCGTAGTATAGTTCCATGGAGGTTATAACACTAATTGCGAAATTCTCCTCATTAATATTTTCAACTAATTCCTTAGTTTCTGTATTCCCTTTGAATAATTCAATGATTATATTGGTGTCTAAAATTATCATCTAATTGTGTTTCCCCATGCTTTTTTTCTGATGCTTTCTAATGTAATATCTCTTTCTTTCCATATTCCAAAAATGGATTCAAAATCAGGTTTCCCTTTTTTCTTTTCAGATTTTATTTGGATTTTTTTAACATATGGAATATCTTTCAATAAATCAATTAAATGTTTTGCCTTTTCTTCATCGGATATATCAATTACTATTTTCATTTTACATCTCCAATAAAATCTGTGAATTTATAAAACTAAATATGTATCTGAGAAGAAATTTTACCACAGGTATATACACAGACTTAATTTGAGGTTGTTTTAACTTGTATAGTTTCTTCAATTAACTGGGCAATATTTACACTTGGTATAATTCTATCTTTTAGTGGAAGATATGAACATTTTTGAAAAATTATTCCTCTAATGAAACCATAAACAATAGAAAGTCCATTATATAGAAGTAATCTTGCCTTTTTTTCTTCATTTAATTCTTCAGTAAATTTAAAAACGGCAAGAATTTCTGCTTTTGCCTTTAGTTTTACATTTCTTGCTCTATCGTTAATTTTAACATTGACTAAAAGCCCATCAAACTTTTCATTATCTGTTTCAACGATAACTGGGTCAAAATCTATATCTATCTTAAACCTATTTTGTCCTTCTAAATTTTCCTCTAAACTAAAATTTTCAATCTGGATATCTTCAAGCTGCAGTTGTGAAAACTTCACTTTCATTTAGTTTTTCCCTGTTATTTTTTATTAGTTTAAATAAATTCCTATTTGGTGCAGTTTTGTAGTTTAGTTTTTCTCTATCTATTATCTGTATTTCTGCATCTACTTCAAGGGCTGATAAGATTTTTGCTACAGTTTTTAAGGATATGTTTTCTCCGCTGAATATTTTCGTGATATAAGCAGGTGAAACACCCATTCTTTCTGCAAGCTTTTTTTATATTCAGCTTTTTACAAAAATACATAACTAAACTAAGGAAGAAGTTGCCTATTACTTTCTCAAGGCTGAAATTGATTTAGTTCCAATTCCAATAGATACTTCTAATAATTTTATTCTAACAATTGGCTTAATATTTTATTCGTAATGTACATGTAAAATTTGTTTTTCATTTTCCGTTATTGTTTCTTGGAAGTTGATATCTTTTTTGAATTCATCTATTATATTCCAAAATTTATCTCCTTTATTAGAATAGAAATTCATAATAATAAACTTTATAAAACGGTAAGGAGAAATAGGTTTAGAAACAGGAATCCGGCAAGAACTATAATTTCCTAGTGTTAGATGGGCTTTAGGATGTATAACATCATTATGAACTTGAGAATAATCAAAACGTATAGGAAAAGTTATTATTTTTCCTTCTTGGATATTTCCAAAAAGTTCTTCTCCATAGAGAAAACTTTCGTATTGATCGGGCATATCTTGATATTTCACAAAAGATGGATGAGGATAAAAAGATAGAATATGTTCCTCTAATATTTTACTTTTACTAAATTTATAAAGCATTTGTATAATACCACCATCAATCATTAAAATATTAAAATCCTTATTTCTAAGAATTTCTCTATATATACTGTCATAAGATTGACTTTTCAATATAAAAGAAATATTTTTGAATCCTATCCACGAAATTTCCCCATCTTTTTCTTTTGGATAGTTCTGTGCTACACATATACCATTTTGGATAAAAATTTCGGTAATGTGTTTAATTTGGTGAAATGTATCTTTAACCATTTTGGCTAACCTTATGACTCTAATAATTTTCTGAGAATTTTTTGATATTCTTCTGGATAATCTTCCAAAAAGCTATTTCCCTGTTTTATATCTTTAACTATTTCATATAGAGCTTCTAAAGTTTTAACATTCTTTCTAAACCTCTTCTGTTCTTTCTCTGAAATGTCTCTATGAATTATATTTAGGCGTTGAATTTCCTCATTATCAGGATACTTAAATTTAAGTTTAAAGTCATTATTTTTAACCTCTTCATATTCTTTTATCAATCTATTCATTTTTTCTCCTATTCCTACTACTCTGACCCAAGCCTTACTTCTAGTAATAGCAGTGAACAGCACATTTCTTCTTTTTATAAGATCACGATTTCCTAATATTCCTGAGTATGTTTCATGAGCATTAATAATATATACCATAGGAACTTCGTTTCCTTTTGCTCTATAAATACCAGTAAAAGTAATTGAATCTTTTTGGAAAAATATATTAGCATCAAATTCACCAGCTATATGAGAATTTATTCCTTTTTCCCATAGTTTTTTTCTAATTAGAGAAACATCTTCTTTTGTAGTTAAAGAAATAGGATTTATTACAATAATATCGCTAAACAATAATTCATCTTCTCTAAGATTCTTTTCTATTTCAGATGCCACCCATTCCGCCTGTTCTTTTATAGTTTCAAAAGATTTAAATACTATTAAGTCATCCAGAGATGAATGTTCTTCCAAATATCGGGGACTTGTTTCTTCTGGCCTAAAAAGAACTACTTCGCTATTAGCCTCTAATTTTCCTGACATAATTTCATAACCAACATCTCTCCATAGTTCAGGTTGATCAAAAAATTGAACAAGTTCCCTTTCTCCTAACTCATTAACTCTATATATGCCAAAACCTAATGCATGAGCTGTAACAAGAACTGGACGTGGATTTCTATAGCACACTTTTAAAATTTGATCATCAAAAGATCCATTACTTGAATTTGAAACTATAAACTCTTCAAGAAATTCTTTTGGATTTCCAAGAGGAGAACCTTCATTAAGCTTTTGAAGTTCATCATAGGCATAAATTAATCTCTTTTTCTCCCCTTTGAGAAAAAGGCAGCATAACTTTAAAAAAGATTCAGATAAGTCTTGTGCTTCATCGACTAAGATGGCATCGTATTTTTGAACTGGTTTTTCAACTTCAGAAATGGCTTTCTGACAAGCCACATCAAAGGGATTTTGTTCAGAAGTTGCTAATTTTTTAGCACTACGGAAATCAAAATATTCAACTTTATTTGTTATACAAAAGTCATAATAAATACCTCTTTCTTGTTCATTATCACCTGGGCTACCCCATGCATTAACTACTTTCAATTTGTTCCAATCAGGCTCTTCCCCTGTTTTTTCAACACAAAATCGTGTAATTAAGTCCTTAAATTGTTGCTTAAGGGAACGGGTATTAAAAGTTACAGCTATATCCCAATTTGGATATAAGGTGTGTAAATATGCAGCTTTCAGTGCTAATACTATAGTCTTTCCTGAACCAGCAAGTCCTCTTATCCTTTGAATACCATCAAAATATTCAACAATAGCCCTTTCTTGGTTTCTGTCGAGAACAGCCATAGTTTTTTCTAATGTCTTTAATCTTGATCCTTTAGAGTTTTCTTTTTCTACATTTGTACGTTTTGATTTCTTCTTTAGCCTCAAAACAGATTGTAAGATTGATAAAACTGTTTCATAAAGTTCAGGGTGTTCCCATTCCTCAAGGTTATTAACAAATTCTCTGAATTCTGATTCATTAGTTATTATATCAGGCTCATTTATTGGCAAATTTGGAGCAAAACCTTTAGTTTCTAAATTTACTAAAAACTCACGTTTACCTTTTCTCAATTCTGTGTATTGGCGAAGCTTTGAATCCAAAGAGCTAAATAATTCATTAAGATATCTTTCATAATTTTCAGATTCTTCCACATTTTCTATAAACTTGAAAGCAATTATTCCGTATTTTTTTGATAGCCATAAAGCATCAACTACTATAGTATCATGTCCTATAGATAAAATAGGATAACCTATATAGAGTGTACCTTCTATCTCAGGTAATGAAGAGAAGTAGTTTAAAAGAATGTCTCTTGTTGCAGGTTTGTCAGTAGCTCCTTTTATTATTTCTATCATTTATCATTTCCTCCACAAAACTACAAAAATCTATCACACGCTCCTTGCCTTTTTAAGGCGGTTTTGGACGAGTTCGGCGACTGCCCAGTAAACTTCTTTCCTTTCTTCACTGCTTAAGCCTAAAGCGTCAAAGACTATATCGTCAAGAGCTTTTCTGTCTGGTAGAGGATTAGGTTCTTGCTGTCTAATCGGTTTATCAGGGTCAAAGCCAAGTTCAGTGAAGATGGATTTAATTTCCCTTTTAGATAAAATATTAATAACTTTTATTGATACATCTTTTTTTCCTATTAATAGCGGATTAAAAATTAAGTTTTTCTTAAAGTAAATTGGGTTTTGTTTAATTGCACCTTCTCCAAGATTAGAAATACCATTTAGCTCCCAAAATATCATACAAAATGAGTTATTTAATGATATACATAAAGATATTATTTTATTGGCAATTTCTAAATTTGGATATATACCAACTAAATTAGCATCATTATAAAACATATCATTTAAAGAGACTATTAATCTATCATAGTTAACCATAGGATAATCCAATGCAGAAATATCCTGTTCAAACAACCTCCACCATTCCCTTCTGCTTGCACAGGTTGGTCTTTTGTGAAAGCCTTGCTTTTCTCCCCATTTAATATAATCAAGGGCGGAGGTATCTTTTAGCTCTTTTTTTGATTTATTACACATAAAAACTTTGTATTTTAAATCTTCTTCCCTGACTACAATAGTTTTTAACTCTCTTGGGCTTTTTATCACTGGTTTTATAAATTCTTCTTCTATTAGAAACAGTTTGTAATCTCTTGCATTGCTTCCCCATTTACTTGGTTTTATTACTTTTAAGCCTCTTTCTTTTATATCATCAATACTGCTTATATCTTTTAGATTTAGATTTTCAATTTTTTCAAGCTCTTTTTCTGTTATTTTATCTGTCCAGTCTTCTACATAGAAAAACTCATTGGCTCCTGTAGTAAAACCTCTTTTAACCTCTGCTATATCCCCAAGCCTCACTAATTTATCCTTTCCTTTTTTCAAAATAGTGAAGAATATGTCTGGTGCTCTTAGGAATTTCCCTCCCCATTTGTTTCCTTCATAGGTTAGCTGGGTGCAGTCTGTTGAGATGGATTTTTGTTTTTCTTTTTCTACACTTACTCCATCGCAGTATAAATCTTTTTGCTTTATTGGGAAAACTCTATAATCCTGTGTGTTTACGATGTTTTCAACGAGCTGTGTTAATAGTCTGTTTTCTACTTTTGTATCAATGCTGTCTATTTTTATTAAATTTTCTTTGGTTATCACATCTTCAAATGGTTTTTTCCACATAACAAATTTTGCTGTGTTTTCAAGGTTTTCTTTTTCATTGTTAGAAACTGAAGATGTAAAGATTATTACTGTGTTTACGTCAGCTTCTTTGAAACTTCTTTTGGACTGGTTATCATTTATTGAGTATAATTTTACTTTTCTTAATAAAAATTCCTGTAGAGCTTTACCAAATCCTACATCAAGCCAAGAATTAGATGTTATAAATGCAAAACTGCCGTTTTTATTCAGCAGTGAAAGTGATTTAAAATAAAAATAAACATAAAGGTCTGCTTTCCCATCAGGTTTAAACTGTTTACCGTAAAGATTTTCTACCATTTTTTGGAGTTTTTCTTTATATGACTTCTTTAGGTTTCTCCATTGGGAAGGTGTGAAATCTCTTTCATTTAATAAAGGTGGTGCTATCTTTTCCTGTCTGACATAAGGTGGATTTCCTATAACAATATCAAAGCCTTTCTTGGTTTCGTCTAAAAATACTTCTGCAAAATCTATGTCCCATATAAAAGGTTTGTTTTCTTCAAGCTTACTCCTTGCTTCTTTTAGTATTTCAATCTCTTTTTCTAACTGTTTTATCTTTCTTTCTATTTCTTTTTTCTGTTTTTCAAACAGTTTTTTCTGTTTTTCTGTTATATCTCCAAAAAGTCCTTTAGTCTGGATAGGTTCATATATTGAGTTTCTTAATCTTTTTATTTCATTTTCTATTGAGTGAATTTTTTCTTCTATTAACTGTCTATAAATATCAAGTTCTAATTTTTCAATATCTGCTTTTGATAAATGTCCTTTTTCGTTTTTCGTGTATTTTAGTTTTTCTTTTTTAAGCTTTGTTATTTTGCCTTTTATTTTACCTGGAATTTCTCTTAAATCTTTTCTTAAAGCAGACATATCAATGTTTCCGATTTCTTCTATTAAACTGTCCCCCTGTCTAACTTTGAAAGATAGATTTGGTAGAAGTGGTTCAAACAGTATCTCTTCTCTTTTTAAGTCGCTTTCAACTATTAAGAACAACCACAATCTGAGCTCTGCAATTTTTACTGCCCAGTCCTGAACATCTACTCCATAAACATTTTCTTCAATAATATGTTTTCTTATTGCATATTCTTTTGGATTTTCTTCTGGTGAATATTTGAGGAGTTTTTTGTGTAAATCGTGGAGGAGGTTAACAGCTCCGATTAAAAAAGAGCCACTACCACAGGCAGGGTCAACTATTTTTACATTTTCAACAAGATTTTTTAATATTTCATACTCCTCAGGAGATTTTATCTCAAAATTTTCTATATCATCAAAAACAAAGCTGTAAATTCTGTCTAAAGGTAAGTTAGAGTTATTCTGCAGATAATGAACAAAAGCCTTTTTTACCATAAATTCTATTTCTGTTTCTTGTGTGTAGATTATGCCTTTTGTTTTTCCTTCTGTTTCGTATTTTTCTTTAAGTTCTGGTGTTGTTTCAAGGTTTACAAATTTTTCATAAATTGTTCCTATTAGTTCTGGATTAACGGCAACTTCTTTATCAAGTCCAAGACTTTCTATAATTGTAAAGTTATATCTGTTTAAAAACTCTAATATTTCTTCAATAAGAGTATCTGGAACATTAAAATCTAATTTATCTAAATCGTTTTCTGCAAACAAACCACCATTTAGATATGGTAGCTGAGCAAAGAGAGTTTTTATATTTTCTGGCAGTATTCTTAATTCTGGTCGTCCTTCAATTTCTGAATATCTCCTGTTAAATCCGAACAGAAATAAAGTTTTAAGCCATTTTGTAAAGAATGTGTCTTTTTCGGAAAGATTTTGCTGGACAAATTTCTTGTATTCTTTCCATAGATAGTCTATTAGAAGATTGTTGCTGAGTATATCTGGAAACCATTCTTTTTTTCTCTGGATAAAATATATAAAAATCAGTCTGTTTAAAATCTGATGGGCTGTTTCTTTGGATAGGAAAAGGTAATCTTCTTTTTCTTCTAACTGTTTTGATATTTCTTTCCACAGTTTATTGAATGTTTTTATATATTCATCAAAGAATTCCTCTCTTAACGGTTCTACACTGAAGGCTTCTTTAATTTCTTTTATAGATTTAAGTTTAACTAAATTTAACCGTTCTATAAAGGTTCTGTTTGGCTGGTCTTTGCTGACGTAATAGGTGTATCTTTTGTAATGGCTGAATTCTCTTTTTGTTCCCTTATACTCTGCATAAACAAAGGAAAGCCTAAAATTCCCTTCTCGGTCATAAAAAATAAATATTCCTGCATCAGAGTTTATCAGTTTTAATAAATCCTTTGCTATCTCATACTGCTGTCTCTTACTGCTTCTTTCTGTAAGGTTTTCTTTTACTTTAATTGTGAAAAAATCAAGTCTGTTAAAATCATCTAACTCAAGCTCTCCAATTAAAACAGGCTGTTTAAATTTATCTTTAAACTTTTCTAATGGATAGGGCTCTTCTTCTGGTATAAAGTTTTGATTTTTGTCTTCAAAGTATTCTGTGAAAATTTCATTTATATTCTCTGGATAGGTGAAAATTTCTTTAACTAAAGTTTCTGTTTGCATTTTATCCTTTCTTTACCTTAATGTTTTTTTCTTCTAAATAGTCCTGTATAAACTGAAAAGCTATTATTCCTCCACCTACAATTAAAATTGCTAAAGCTATTATTGTTAATAATATTATTAAAAGTTCCATCTTATAGCTCCTTTTATTAAGCTAACTAATATAATTTCATACCAAATCTCTGGGGTAATTCTATAACTCTGGATATAGTTCCAATTCCAGCTTCAACTGTTAGAATTAGTATTAAAAAAGTCCTTGCCAATCATTCTTTTATCTTTAATTTCTCTATTTCTAACTTTTTAAGCTCTATCTGTTTTTGTTCTTTATCCATTTTTTAGAATATACTACACAAAAGTTTACCTGTCTATACAATAGCTTTGTTTTTAAACTTTCTGCTTGGTTTGTGATATGCTTTCCACAAGTCATAATCCATCTGTAGTCCAAGCCAGAATTCCGCAGTTGTTCCAAATTTTTTGGAAAGTCTTATAGCCATTTCTGGAGTTATTCCTCTTTTTTTGTTTACTATTTCATTAATAGCCCTTACGCTAACTCCAAGTTCTTTAGCAAGTTTAGACTGGGAAAGTCCTAAAGGTTTCATAAATTCCTCTTCAAGAATTTCTCCCGGATGTGTAGGCTCTCTTTTGAGCTGTGCAATAGGAACCGCTTCTATTCGTTGCTTATTTTTTAAAGTTTCTTTGAATTCTTTTATATCCATTGCAAAAACCTCCTTAATGGTAATCTACAATAGCAACATCGTATGCATCACCATTTTCAAATCTAAATATAATTCTATACTGCTCATTTATCCTTATACTATAAAAACCTTCTAAATCTCCTTTAAGTGCTTCCAATCTATTAGAGGGAGGAATTTTCAAATCTTCCAAAGTTTTAGCTCTTCTTATCATATCTAACTTCCTCACAGCCCTTTTCCAGATGTTAGGAGGAAATTTTTTATTCTTTCCTGTTCTATATAACTTTTCTGTGTCCTTATCAATAAAATTTTTTATCATTTTTACCTTTTACACTAATAGTAAATCTATATTAAATTTATCATAAATGCAAATTAATCACTAACATTTTCTACTGCTATTAAAACCTCTGTTTTATGCTCATTTATTTTATATTTTTCTAAAAAGTATGCTCCTCCAAGTTCCTCCATAAGTTTGTTTAGATAATCAATACATTTATCTACTTTATTTAAATCTAACTGGGAAATCTCTTTTAAAGTGTATAAAGGTATAGTCCCGTAATCTTCTATATCTTTTATAAGATTTTTTATAAAGGTTTGAAGCTCTTCATTATTTTGTATCTGTGGTTCTTGTAATAAACTCTTTAGCATATTTCTTGCTTTTACTTCAGGGTCGTTTGTGGTTGTTCTGTAATGTTCACTATTACGATAGTTTTTTAGCTCTTCATACACTTTCCAGAAGTTTTCAGATTTTTCTAATGGCTTTTCTTCTTTATCTGCTTTTAATTTTTCATATATCTCTTCATAGGAAACAGTTATTGGCTTTTCATCCGAATACTTTTTGTAGTTTATAAACAGGTTTTTCCCTTTTTTTATAAGTAGTATAAGCTCATTTTCTTTTCCTTTTTTTGGAACTTTTACTCTGTAAGGTAGTTTTGTTATCTGATAAATAATATCTAGGTCTTTTTCTTTTATCTCCTGAAACTCTTTTACAGCCTTTGTAAAAAAGCTCTCTTCTTCTGTTTCATCAGGGTTTTTGGTTAATCTCTGATAAAGTTGTGATGGTGTTGGTTCTTCGTCAGGAGAAAATATTTTTGAATCTTCTCCAATGCTGTTGTGTATTAAAAATAGCTTGTTTTCTGCAATCTCCCTTTGTTTTGTTAAACTTTCTCCTTTTTCCGTTGGAAAGAAGTTAACAACATACAGTTTATCAAAAACTTTTTGACCTATTCTGTTTATCCTTCCAACTCTCTGTATTACCCTAACAGGGTTCCACGGTATGTCGTAATTGATTATCATTCCAGCTCTTGCAAGGTTAAAACCTTCTGAAATCTTATCGGTACTTAAAAGAACATCGTATTCATCTTTTTGATGTTTATAACTTGCATCAAAATTTTCCTTTATCTGTTCAATTTTTGACTGGGATAAATGTCCATCAACTGTTAGCACTCTAAAATGTTTTTCTAATAGCGGTTTTAAATACTTTACTGTATCTCTAAATTCTGAAAATACAATAATCTTTCTTTTGGGCTGGTTCTCTTCTGATAGAGTTTCTTCTATAAGTTTAATAAGCTCCTGTGTTTTTGGGTCGTTTTCTATTAACTTTAGTCTGTTTATCTCCTTTAAAATCTTGTTAAACAGGTCTATGTCTGCTTGTATATCTTTTAAAAATTTATCTTTTTTCTTAAATTCGTTTATGTCATAGATGTAATACTCCCTACCAAGGTTTCTTTTTTCTTTTTCTATGTTGATTGCAGTTTTCAGTATCTCTGTTCTTCGTTGTAGCTCTTCAAGTATTTCATCATCATCTAAATTGAAACTTTCTTCTATAAATTTTCTGTCTAAAACATAATATCCTGTTCTTTCTATAAACTCTTGAGCTTTGGAGTAAATTTTTATAAAGTTTTCTATACTCTGTCTGAATGCTCCAAAAGAGCTTTCAAATCTTCTGACAAGCAGTCTTCTCATAAAATCCCTTAAATTTTCCTGCTGGTAAAACTCAAATGTTTCTTTATCTTCCTCATCTTGAAGCTCTTTAGTTTTTATTCCTTTTTCGTATATATAAGGCACATATATTGCCCCTTTAAATTTTCCGTTATCTTTTGAGAAGTATTCATTTAATACCCTGTCATAAAATCTTGACTGCTCTTTTGTCAGCTCATAAAACTTTCCTATAGGGTCTTCTAACTTCGGAAGCTGTTTAATCTCTTTTTTGTAAAGTGGATTTTTTACAAGGTCAAGTCTGTTTCTTCTTATTATTACTGGCTGGATAAATCTTTTTATCTCTTTAGATAAAGATTTAATTTCCTTTTCTACTGTTTTTATGTCTACATTTTTACTGCCAAAGTATTCTTTAAAAAGTTTTACAGCTTTTTCTCTTTTTTCTGGGTCAGATGAGTTGTGATATTTTTTTATGTTAATAAGGTTTTTAAACTGGTTTTCATATCTTTTGAATTTTATTAAAACATTTTCTTCAAGGGTTATAGTTGATTTTTTAGGGGCTTGAAAAAGTTTTATTAAAGAAAAAATATCTGAAGGTCTGTTGTTAAATGGCGTTGCAGTTAGAAGTATAACCTTTTTACCCCTTACTATTTTGCTTAATAGGTCGTAGCTTTTTGTTTTTTCATTTCTAAATCTATGGGCTTCATCAACTATAACAACCTCTACATCTGGGTCTTCATTAACTTTCTTTAACACATTTTCTAATTTTCCAATGGAGTAAACTTCCCAATCTAATCTATTTAGCTCAAAATCTTTTATATACCCTTTCCAGTTTTCAACCAATCCCGGTGGAGATATTACTATTCCCTTTTTTCCAAGTACATAACCTATTGAAGAAGCTATTATAGATTTCCCAAGCCCTACAACATCAGCTATAATTACACCGTTGTTTTCTTCAATAATAGAAACAGCCTGATTTACTGCATCCATCTGATAGCTAAATCTTTTGTAGTTTTTCTTTTCCAATAGTTTTTCTAATCTTTTAAGGGGTTTATCTGTGTGGAAGCTGTCTATGTATGTTTTTAAGGACAGAACGTAAGCCTGATATGGGGTTATCTCCTTTAGAGGAGTTTCATTTTTTATAATCTCAATAATCTTAACTTTTTTTTCTTCATCTTCTGTTATTTTTATTGAATTTTCCCACAGTTTATCAAAATATCTGTTTACTTCTTCCAATCCAAAGTCTGATATTTCTATATTAAACTCATTTTGACCTGACAAACCTGATTTTGTTAAATTACTACTTCCTGTTATAAAAAGTCCATCTCTAATTATCTGATTTTCTTTTAGTTTTATTATGTATAACTTAGCGTGGTTTGGTTTCTTTGTTTTTCTTATTATAAGCCTACCTTCTTCTATAAGATTTATAAAAAATTTTGATTTATTGTAAAACTCTTCATTGTCAAAATTATCATTGTTAAAAACATTCTTTATAGATTTAATGAAATTATTTACTCTATCTTCTATGCTTAATCTTTTTTGCTCTAAACCATACTCATAAAGTGAATAATTTCCTTTATCAACATCTAAACCTACAAGAACCTTTAAGGTAAGGTCTTTATTATTTTTCAAAGCTTTATATATAGCATTTAAACCGGAAAAATAGAAAAATCCTACTAATATTTTTATTTCTTTTGCTGAAGGAATTATCTTGTTAAGTCTGTTTTCAAGGTTTAAATTACCCTCATTTTTTACAATGTACACTTAAAGCTCTCTCCCAATATTTAAGAAATTTAAACTAAATTTCAAAGACTATTGTGAATTATTTTTATAGCAATGGCAAGTTTAATCAAAACTCATACTTAAAAGTTTTAAAATCCACATTAAAATGATGATTATAAGCCAGAACACAATAATAAAAACTATTCCAAATTTTAAAGTAATAAAAAACACCTTAAAAATAAGGAAGATGAGATAAGGAACAGAAATCAAAATTACTAAAAATGCAATAAATACTAAAAACAGAACAAAAAATGCTATCAGGTAATTTTTTAAGCCAAGCTCTTTTGTTTCATACAGTCTCATCTTCTCCATAAACTTTTAAGTGGTTATAAATGGTATC
>JALSSE010000160.1 GCA_026984415.1 Hydrogenothermaceae bacterium
AATATTCAAATCACTAAAAAATATCATCCCCTGCCAGCTAATATCACTCTTAGAAAAACCAAATCCTTTACAGACAAGGCAGTGTCCACAGTGTCCAGTATTGTCTTCGCTATCAATATCTTTATTAGGAGTATCATCTTGTCCAGCACATTTAATTCTCATTATTTGATTACCTACAAAACCTTTCCAACTGGAAGGTTTATTATTAGGAGAGGTTACGTTTTTCCAGTTGTAATTTTCTAATTTTTCTCCAATTGTGTTGCCATTTTCATTTTTAATATCTTGCCAATTTGGTTGTTTATCTTTTATATACTTTAATGCCTCTAAAACCACATAGTATCTCCAAGTTCCAGCTAAACTGCTACCAGGGATTTTAGGAATATTAGTTGTAGGGTCTCTGACTATAGTATTATCAACTCGCCCTATGTTATATCCACCAGTGCCTATGTATATTGGGTCAGTAGCTAACGCAAAAATCTTCAATTCACTATACATGGTATTACTCATTTTAAACCTCCTTCATTGCCGTGTGCCAGAACTCAAACATATCTAAAAAGAGGAGAATATTTTCTTTTCTGACAAGACTTTTCTGTAGACTCTCTTTAAATTCATTTGATAATCTTTCAAAGTTACTTATTCCAAGTTCAAAAATGTCGTTTATTATTTTTCTTCTTTGAGCATAATTTTCTCCAATCCTCTTTAGCTCAAAAAGTTCTATGAACGCACTCGTTAATAAATGGCTATAATCTGGATTGTATTCTTTTTCCACTTGCAGTTTTGAGTATAATAGCTCAATTAATTTATGTAGTCTTGTAGTATTTAAATCTGTTTTGTCAAATAATTCTTTAAATTTCTTAAATTTTTCCCAGTAAACGTCAATCTTGTAAGGCCTATTTTGTTTAAGCTCAGTTTTTCTCCTTCCTCTGTCATCGTAAAAAATCTCGTTTCTTCTGATATTATGGTCTAAATACTCAAAGTCAAATGTGTTTGGGATAATCTGGACTTTACTTCCTGGTTCGAATTTATCTATTGTGGATATCCATTTCTTCCATTCATTTTGGGGTTTTATGAAAAAGTTGCAATCCTTTTCTCTTGAGTTATTCCAGTAAATAGAATAGTAATCTTCCGTGTTATTTATTTTTTCATTTGTATTTGCAAAAGATAGCTTTTGTTTTTGTAAGACACAAAACTCTTCTACATGTGTATTTCTATATAGCTTATTCCTATTTTTAACATCTCTTCTAATTTTTCTTAATGCTTTTAGATTTATATAAACTGGCTTTTTATAGTCAGAAATTACTATTCCTACGTGTATGGGAAGTTTTCCATAAACATATTTGAATTCTTTATTGTATCTATTTATTACCTCATCTATTAGGTTCGGCAAATATTGTGCAGGAATAACTACTTGATAATTTATTGGAGATGGATCTGTTATAGATGTAAAGGGTTTATAGGAGTGGATTTCTGCTAAATTGTTTTTTATATCTAATTCAATTTTATTCTTCTTACCATTTTCATCATCGTTTTTGTCATCTATTTTATTGCCATAAGGAGCTAGAGAAATCTTTTTACTTTGAATATAGTTATTTTTCTTGAAAGTATCCTTATCTTTCAAAATTTCCTCTTCTATATTCAACTCTTCTGAATTTTCTAAAGCTTTTTTTACTTTGCTGTTTCCAAATCTTTCTAAAAAGTCTCTTATGGAAGAAATAAGATATATTTTTGCTTTATTTCCTTCTTTCTCAGCCCAAAACAGTAAACCCTCTGCTTCAAGTTCCATAGACTTTTCAAGTTTATTATTGCTGTCTAAATTTACTTCCCAAACTAATCTCTTTTTTCTCCAGTTAGGAATATCTAAAATCTGCTCTAATTTTTTATGTATCTCCTCAAAAAACTCTCTGGTAGTTCCCCAAATTCTTCTTAATCTTGCAGGTGAAGGATTTTTTCGGAGGAGGAATTGAAGTAAAAGGGTTGCTAAAAACTCAATATCATCATTATTTAAATTATTCCAATTAATTTTTCTTTTATCAAAATCTATCTTTTGTTTTATGGGTTTATCATTTTGAAAATCCCAATCATTTAATTGTTTATAGATAAATTCTTCCCAAGTCTGACCGATGGAACGTTCTAACAACCAATTTACTATCAGTTGTCTTATTTTTAATGATTTTGGAATTCCCCAAATATAATTCTGTATTTCTCCATCGTTTAGCTTTTTATCTTCTTTTATCAAACCCATAGTATTTTTTAAAAAATCATTAAAACTGACTTGTAATTCTCTAACTAACAAACTATTCAACAAATTCCCGTTTAGCCAATCCTTAAGCTCAAATTTTAAAGATATATAAGCAACCCTTTCATTTTTATCTTTGATTTCTTCTATCCAGATAGTTTCGCCTGTCAAATTATCTATCCATTTTGATACTTGTTTATGGTGTATTCTATCATCGCAAACTTCACATATAGTTGGATTGTTTTTCTTTTCTTTATCTTTTTCATAAATTAATCTAATCTGACAAATAGGGCATATACCTATGGCTTTGCCTTTATCTCTGTTTTCAATATTTAGACTAATACTTTTCTTCTCCCAGTTAGCCTTTAGAAAATTTTCTTTAGCATTTTCTAAAAGTGTAGATAAATTCATTAATCCTCTTGAAGCTTTAGTTAGGAATATAGCTGGGTAAAATTCATCATTTGTTAAATCTTTGAATTTTTCTAAAATCTTGTCTTCAATTTCTCTTAAATCCTTTTTTAATTTAGCTAAATTTGAACCATCATTTAAATCTTCTCCTAAATCCTCTCCAACTATAAAATAAATTCCCGTTTCATCTCTATAAATCTCATTTCCTATTGGATATTCAACTTCTAAAAGATTTTTTATTTCTTCATCTATCTTATCTGTAATTTCTCTATACCAGAATATAGAAGCAAGCTTTAAACTTTTTTCAGCAACTCCAACTTTATCGTATTGGATACCGAGTATTCTCCATTTTATATTTGAAGGATTATTTTGATAACTGCTTAGTTTAGAACTATCCATAACAAGCTGAGATAAAACAGCTTTAAACATAGAAGCAGTCATATATGCTTGGTCGTAAAGGGATACATCGTTAACAGGAAAACGGCTATCACTTAAAAGGTGAGAATACCAATTTTTTATTTCTTTTAAAAC
>JALSSE010000161.1 GCA_026984415.1 Hydrogenothermaceae bacterium
TATACCTTTTGGTATTTACAGGATAATTTTAGGAATTATATTTCTTTTTTATTTAAATCATATTTGAGGTTTGTAAATGAAAAACAAAGCTGTTTTTTTAGATAGAGACGGTGTTATTAATGAAGATAAGGGGTATGTCCACAGGATAGAGGATTTCAAAATATACCCTGAGGTTTTTCCTGCATTAAAAAAATTACAGGAGGCAGGTTATAAACTTCTTATAGTTACAAACCAGTCAGGGATAGCTTTAGACTACTATACAGAGGAGGATTTTAAAAAACTGACTGATTACATGTTGAATGTGTTTGAAAAAGAAGGAATACATATAGACAAAGTTTATTACTGTCCCCACCATGAAAACGGTACTAATCCAAAATACACTTTAAAATGTGAATGTAGAAAGCCAGAAAGTGGAATGATTAGAAAGGGAATAGAAGAATTTAACATTGACCCTTCAAAATCATTTTTAATAGGTGATAAAGAAAATGATATAAAAGCAGCCCATAAAGAAGGTGTAAAAGCTATTCTTGTTAAAACCGGGCAGGGAATGAAATACGTAGACAATACAGAGGCAGATTATACTGCAGAGAACATATTAGATGCGGTTGAAAATATAATTTTGAAATAAAAAAACCCTCTTTCTTTTCGAAAGAGGGAGTGGGAGGGCAGGAAAGCAAATGAAAATAGGATTGAACTGGAACTAAAGATATTATCGTCATCAAAATTTTATAGTTTAGATTTATTTTTAGATTAAGGGAACCACCCCAAAAGGAGTGGTTTTTAGAATGTATAACCTACTGAGATATTAAATAATTTTGCAGATAAATCGCTGAATACACCATTTATTTTGGTATTAGTTATTTCTCTATCAAATTTTGTAACGTAAAGGTATGCAAATCCTAACTCAATTCTGTCTGTTGGTTTATAAATACCCCCAAAAGAGAAAATCCATGCATTACTATCAGGAAGCTCAAAACCTACAGATTTTTCTGGAATTGGTGTTTCATCATAGGCTAAACCAAGGATACCAGTCCATTTTTTGTTTATTTTGTGTGTAATTCCTATTCTAAAAGTATTAGAATCGTGCCAGTTTTTCTCTTGAGGGAGACCTAATTTAGAACCTGCAATAGAAGGGTCTTCTATAACTGGGTCATCAAAATCAAAATCTAACTTTTTATAAGCAGACCAGAAAGTTTTTTCGTATGTAAATTCAAAAATAGTTTTTCCAGTTTTATAAGAAATCCCTGTTCTTAATTCTGCTGGAAGTGGAACCATAACACTTCCACCGTGGGGCGAAATCATATGACTTCCTAAATACCCATTAGCATCTCCTTCCAATTTTAAATTTACTTTTGAACGATAAAGGACAGAAAAATTTATATTTTTTACTGGTTTTACTGTTAAAGACAAATCATACCCAACTTTTATGCTTGTATCTCCTTTCAAATCTACTTTGTAAAAAGGGGGATACTGGTATTTAACTTCACCTGTGGCATATACTCCTCTAATTCCAGCAGCAACAGATAAATTTTCAGATAGTTTATAGGATAAATTAGTAGACAGTTCAAATATTTTTAATGTAAATTCTTCAGCTGTTGATTTAGGAATTTTTGCTGTCCATCTTTTTGATAAACCGCCGGGGGTAACAAAAGAAACTCCTAATCTAAAATCTCCTAATTCTGGGCTTACATAATGGAAGTAAGGAATAAGAAAGTGTTCTTCTTTGGATTGTGCATCAGATACAACATAAGTTTGCTGTATAGGGTCTAATCCCTGTCCTTCAAATTTAATAGATGGAAGAATTATATACCTTAAACCAGCTTCAACACTTGAATTGTTTTCCATAAAACTCATATTTGAAGGGCAAAAATAAGAAGCATCAGCACTGTTTGCAGAAGACATATAAGCTCCTGATGTTGCCATTGAGCGGTTAGATTGTTCGGGAATTTTATACCCAGCTCCAAAACTACTTCCAACTATCAAACCAGATAGTAAAGGTATAAAAATCTTTTTCACTTCAAACCTCCTTGTGTTTATTTAATTACTTACCGATAATGTATATAGGATAGTATTTTAAATTTTATTATAAACTTGATAATATTGTTTTGTTTAATTATTATAAAAGAATAAATGATAGTTTTATAAATATTATAATAAATATAAAAGAGGTTATGGAGATGAACAGGGTAGCGGTGCCTGCAGTCTTGGCTTTACTGATGATTATCTTTGTTTCATATGGAAAACCACCAAAAAGACACAGTTTTTTAGAAAGTGATTACCTGAAAAACATTAAAAATGATTATTTAAAACAGAAGTACAAAGCAGTAATGTTAGATGATGGGGTTCCAGAGTATAAAGAACAAAATGAAATAGTTGACTTTGCTATTGGACTTTTAGGGATACAGTATATGTTTGGTGGAGAGACAATTAGAGGTATGGACTGTTCTGCTTTTGTTAGAAAAGTTTATTCTATGGCAGGTGTTGATTTACCAAGGACAGCAAGATATCAGGCAGAATTTGGACTGCTTGTAAGCAGAGAAAATCTAAAACCGGGGGATTTACTGTTCTTTTCAACTTATGCAAAATTTCCATCACATGTAGGTATTTATATCGGTGAAAGTAAAATGATTCATGCCTCATCTGCAGGTGGAAGAATTATAATCAGTAATATAGATAAGGATTTTTATTTAAGACACTTCCTTTTTGCTAAAAGAATATTTCTCTATAATCCAGATATAGCTTATAATAAGAAAAAGGAAATAATAAGGAAAGTTAAAGGAATTAATTAATGGAAAAAGTTAGAAGTACAACCATTTGTATTGTTAGAAAAGATGGAAAAACAGTAATTGCAGGTGATGGGCAGGTTACACTGGGACATACAGTTATGAAATCAACTGCAAAGAAAATAAGAAAACTACTTGATGGAAAGATAGTTGTTGGATTTGCTGGAAGTGCAGCAGATGGTCTTGCCCTTATGGAAAGGCTTGAGGAAAAACTGAACAAATACAGAGGAAACCTTTTAAAAGCTGCTGTTGAGCTTGCAAAAGATTGGAGAATGGATAGAAGTTTAAGGAGATTAGAAGCTATACTGATTGCAGCAGATAAAGAAAAAATGTTGCTTTTGTCT
>JALSSE010000162.1 GCA_026984415.1 Hydrogenothermaceae bacterium
CTTTTAAGGATGGTTTAATCATAAAGTTTGGAAATGCACAGGCTACTTTTTTACCTGATGTTTGGGAAGAACTGCCAGATAAAGAGCAATTTTTATCCCATTTGTGTTTGAAGGCTGGGCTTCCAGCAGATTTCTGGAAAACAGGAAAACTGGAAGTTTACAGGTATAGGACTAAAGTTTTTTGAGTCTGATTTATTTCACAGTTTTTTCACAATAAATACATATACTATTAATGAGAAAGAAGAGATAGTTTTCTCCCAAACCTCCCTCCCCCTCCATAAATTGGGTTCCGAAAGGAACCCTTTTTTATTTTAAATGGTTCTCAAATATTTTTCTACTTTTCTTTAAAGAAAAAATTTTTTACTCCGAAAGATTTTAAAAATTTTACAGAAGAATACAGAAAAATTGTCAGGGAATAAAAAATTATTTTTCAAAAAGAATAACGTATTTTTCTGTAATTAAACAAACAACAGGAGTAGAGAATGAGACTGAAACTTTCCATTGCTGCAAAACTTCACATTCCGATTTTACTTTCTTTATTTTTAGGTCTGTTTGTTTTGATTGTTTTAAATTTTTTAGAAATTAGAAAAATTAAAGACAGGGTTTATTTAGAAGAGGAAGACAGTATAAAAGAACAGATTCAATCTTTGTTAACTGAAAAAATATCTGTTTCTCAAATTGCTGGGATTGGAATTTCTGAAGATGGAGATTTAAAAGATGCACTTATGAATAACGATAGAAATCTTGCATTTACTAAAGCTAATGAGATTATAAAAAGATACAAAAATGACAGTAAGTTTAAAAACGTAAAACTTTCCATCCATACAGCAGAAGGAAAAAACTTTATAAGGCAGTGGGATAAAAATAATTTTGGTGATGATGTTTTGTCTTACAAAAAACTATTGAAAACATCTTTTGAGAATGGAAAATCAAGTGTAGGTCTTGAAGTTGGAAAATACGGTTTAGGTATGAGAACAGTTGCCCCCATTTTTGATAATAATAAAAATAAAATAGGTGCAGTTGAATTTATTCTGGATATGAAATCTGTTATAAGTGATATGGATAGATTAGGTAGTTCTATACTTATCCTTGTAAATAAGGAATGTATGGATATAGCAAAATATGTAAACTATAAGGAAAAATTAGGAAATTACGTAATCTGTCAAAACTCAAATAAGATAGATAAAAAATTAATTGAAGATTTAAAGCTCACTGGAATGAAATTAGAGGATAAATTTTCCCTTGGGAATAACTTTTTTATAACATCTTTTCCCCTTAAAGATATAGAAGATAAATTAATAGGTTATATTGTTGCAGGTAAAGATATAGGATTAGTAGAGAGTGATGTATCACAGGCAAAAAGTGCTTTTATAAAACAAACCCTTTCAATGGTGGTAATTGACATAATCGTGTTTATTTTAATGATAGCCTCAATCCATTTTATTATAAACAAACAAATCCATAAACTCCTTTTCAGGGTTGGAGATTTAGCAGAGGGAGAAGGTGATTTAACAAAAAGAATTGATATAAAAACTGGGGATGAATTAGAAAAAGTAGGAAACCATATAAATACATTTATTGGAAAAGTTCATGATACTGTTAAGGAAGCAAAAACGGCTTCAAAAGAGAATTTTAAAACAATGCAAAAACTTTCTGGATTAAGTGAAAAGATAGATTCTGGTTCAAAAGTTGAAAAAGAAATTGTATCAAAAACATCAAAAATAGCAAACTCAATTAAAGAACCTCTTGAAAAGACAAAAGAAGAAGTATTAAAAACAGTTGAAGAGGTAAACAAATCAAACGAAAAATTAAAGGAAGTTCAGGAAACACTCTTAAAACTTTTATCTCAGATTTCTGAAACTTCAAAAGAAGATAAAGTCCTTGTAAAGGATTTAGAACTTTTATCAAAACAGGCATCTCAAGCTACAAATATTTTAAATATTATAAGGGAAATAGCAGACCAGACGAACCTGCTTGCTTTAAATGCAGCAATAGAGGCAGCAAGAGCTGGTGAGCATGGAAGAGGTTTTAGTGTTGTTGCAGATGAAGTTAGAGATTTATCGGCAAAAACGAGAAATAATCTTGAGGAAATTAATAAAACAATAAACGGAATTGTAGATGCAATAGAAAAAATAGTTAATAAAATGGATTACAGAGTTGCTAAAATGAAAGATATAGTTGATGATTCTGTAAAAGCTGAAGTTCAGATTGAGGAAGTTGCAGAAACTATGAAAAAAACCTCACTTAAAACAGAAGACGTTGCAAAAACTTCAACAGAAGTTATTTCTGAAATAGCTGATATTTTAGAGGAAATAGAAAAGATTTATGAAATAGCCTCTTCAAATATTGGAAATGTAGAAGATATTACAGAGCATATTAAAGAATTAAGGGAAAAAACAGAAAAATTAGAAGAAACATTATCTAAATTTAAAACTGATGAAGAGAAAGAGGGGTGATCCCTCTTTTTTAAATAAAATAGTTTTTTGTATATTGGTGGACGTTTTCACTATTTAAAATATCTTCAGGAGAAAGCCATACATATTCACTGTGTTGGTCTTCTGGTAAATTTATCAAATCTTGTATATTTATTTCATAAGCTAAAACTATATAATGGGTTCCAAAAGATTCATCTCCAAAGAAATTATCCCCGTAAAAGTGCTGGTAAACTCCTAAAAATTTAGCTTGGTTAATATCTAATTCAATTCCTAATTCATTTTGAGATATGTTTTTAAAAGCCTCTTCAATGGTTTCATTTTTAAATATTCTTCCACCAGGAACAAAGTAGTAACCCTGAGCAGGTTTGTTTTTCCTCAGTCCTAAAAGTACTTTTCCTTCTTTATTTTTAATTATAAAATCAATAGAAACTAACGGGGTATTTTTTACAATACATTTGAATATTTCTGGTTCAGTCCATCTTTTTGTAGTTTTCATTTTTGTCTCCATCTAACTTACATTTTCAAAATATTTTTTTATCTCGTTTAATAAAATTTCTTTATTCTTACCATATCTTCGGGAAAAATGAAAAACTACTAAATTTTTTACATTTGCTTCTTTTGCTATTTCTGCTGTTTGTTTTGTTGTTAGATGGTAAACTTTTTTTGCCTGTTCCTCATCTTTCTCTA
>JALSSE010000163.1 GCA_026984415.1 Hydrogenothermaceae bacterium
AAACAAACCACCTTTAGATGCTTTAGTAATAACTCCAAGGATATGTGGTATTTGTGGACATGCCCATTTAATTGCAACTGTGAACGCATTAGAAAACATTTATAAAAATGCTGGATACCCTATCCAAATTTCCGAAAAAGCAAAACTTATAAGAAAAATAACCTTATCAACGGAAATAATACAGAACCACATTAGATGGTTTTATCTATTTGTTTTCCCAGACCTTTTAAGATTAGAACCGAATGAAAATCTATCAGATTATGAACCCATAAAAGGTAAAAAATGGAGAAAAGCTGTAGATTTCAGTTCAAAAATTGTAAAAATTATTTCTTTATTTGGAGGACAATGGCCTCATACATCTTATGCAGTCCCCGGAGGTGTGGTATCAGACCCTACAAGTTTAGAAATTGCAGAAGCTATTTCAATTGTTGATTCTGTTATAGGATTTATTGAAGAAGACATTATAGGCATGGATATAGATAAATATATGTCTATCCAGAGTTATAAAGAGTTTCTTTCAAAATCAAATGGAGATTTAAACAAGTTTATTTCTGTTGTTAAAAAACATAAATTTGATAAAAAGGGAAAAGCTTACAAGAGATTTATTACAGTGTGTGAAATAGAGCCCTTTATTTCAGAAGGAATAACAAAAAGAAAGAAATGCCAGTTTGATATAAATAAAGTAAAAGAAATTTTAGATTTTTCATATTTAGATAATTTTCAAAGCAAAAATAAAAAATACTCGTGGTCTTCAGCAGTAAGGTACGAAGGTTTACCTTACGAAACAGGACCCCTTGCAAGAAGAATAAATAATCAAGATAAGATTTTTATGGAAATGATTTCTTCATATGAAGGGTATTACATCCCAAGGATATGGGCAAGGGTTGATGAGATTGTAAAATTAAGTCTTTCTTTGAAAAAATGGTTATTAAAGATAGATGTAAAAGAACCTTCATACATAAAACCAAAAATAGATATAAAAGATTTAGAAGCCTCATCTTATGGAACCTGCGAAGCTGCAAGAGGTTCATTAATTCACCAGATAGATATAAAAGAAGGAAAAATACAAACCTATAACATAATAACCCCAACAGTCTGGAATTTAGGAACAAGATGTAAAAACTACTTATCCCCAGCTGAAAAGGCAATCAAAGGATTAAAAAGTCAACTACATGCCGAAATGGTATTAAGAAGTTTTGACGTTTGTTCTGTCTGTACAACCCATTAAATCAAATCTATTTAATTATTAGAATATTATATTTTTTACATAAGATTGACAATGAATAATCATTCATTCATATTGTTTATTAACTATAAATTTTACTTTTAGGAGGTTAGCTATGCAGTTTTTCAGTAGAGAACATCTTAGAAATGTCTTCACAAAACCTACAAATTACATAGAAACAAACAAAGGGGATGCCTATTACAAAGCACTGTATCAGAAAATGAGAAATCGTTTAGACGAACTTCACAAAATGAAACCATACAGAGAAGAAGATTTAAAGCTTGAAAAAGTTTTGGACATGTGGGAGTTATCAAGGAGAGATTTTCTTAAATGGGTTTCAGCAACAACAGCATTACTTATGTTACCACCTACTTTTGAACCATTAGTTGCAGAAGCTGCAGAAGTAATGAATAGAATACCTATTATATGGATAAATATACAGGATTGTGATGGAAATTCAGAAGCATTAATAAGGTCATCAGCTCCAACTGTTGATGAGCTAATTTTAGAAATACTTTCTGTGGAATACCATGAAACATTAATGGCTGCCGCCGGTGACCAGGCAGAAAAATCACTTGAAGATGCTGTACATCATTTTAAAGGGAAATATCTACTTTTTGTTGAAGGTTCAATCCCTGTTGGAATGCCAGAAGCTTTCACAATTGGAAGACATCCTGAAACTGGAGTTGAAAGGGTTCAAAGACTTGCAAAAGATGCTGCTGCAGTAATTGCAGTTGGAGCATGTGCTTCTTTCGGAGGAATTCCAGCAGCATATCCTAATCCAACAGGTGCAGTTGGGGTAATGGATGTAGTTAAAGGAAAACCCATAATAAATATCCCTGCCTGTCCTGCAAACCCAACAAACATGGTTGGAGTTATAATGCATTACATTTTAACAGGAGAAATTCCAGAATTAGATAGCCTACTTAGACCAAAATTTGCCTTTGGATACAGGATACATGATAACTGTGAAAGAAGAGCACATTTTGATGCTGGAGAATTTGTTGAAGAATGGGGAGATGAAGGAGCTAAAAATAACTTCTGCCTATACAAAATGGGATGTAAGGGGCCCTTCACATTTAATAACTGTTCTATAGTCAGATACAACGATGGAACAAACTGGCCAATTGGGGTTGGTAGAGGTTGTATAGGATGTTCAGAACCAGATTTCTGGGATAAATATGCAACAGAAAGACCTCTTGCCAACTCAAACATACACCCACCGGGATTATCAGGAGTTGAAGCAACTGTTGACCAGGTTGGACTTGGAATTTTAACAGCTACTGCTATAGGAATTGGAGCCCATGCTATAGCCAGTGTTATTGCTGGGAAAAAAGAAGATTCAGAAAATAAAGAAGATTAAGGAGGATTTAGAAAATGAGTAAAAGAGTTGTAGTTGACCCAATTACAAGGATTGAAGGACATTTAAGAATAGAAGTTGTAATAGATGAAAACAATAAAATAGTTGATGCATACAGTTCATCTACTATGTGGAGAGGAATTGAACTAATACTAAAAGGTAGAGATGCAAGGGACTGTGGACTTATGGCAATGAGAATATGTGGGGTTTGCACAGGAACCCATTACCAGAGAAGTATAGAAGCAGCAGAGCATGCCCTTGGAATAACAATACCTAAAAACGCAAGACTTGTTAGAAATCTTATACAGGGTTCTTTGTATTTACATGACCATTTAGTCCATTTTTATCATTTACACGCTTTAGACTGGGTTGATGTTGTTTCTGCATTAAAAGCAGACCCTTACAAAGCTGCAAAAATTGCGGAAAACTATTCAGACAATCCATGGGATAACTCTCCAAATAAATATAAAGCTGTACAGGAAAGATTAAAGAAATTTGTTGAAGGTGGAAGACTTGGACCTTTTGCAAATGCATAC